>JBIIGF010000337.1:0-3554 GCA_044236665.1 Aestuariivirga sp.
TGAAACAATCCTGCGCGAGGACAACGGGCTTGCGGCGGAGACGGAGCGGGCGGCCCGCTTGCGCCACAGCATCATCGAACGGAAAATCACGAAGTATAATGTGACGGCGAAGGATCCCGTGCCGCACTTGCCGGAGAGCCGTGGCCGGGAAATCATTCTGGTGCCGGGACAGGTGGCCGATGACTGGGCGGTGCTGATCGGGCGGCCGGAGGGCTTTCCCTTGGGGGAGAATGTCAACGCCCTGCTGCTCCGCCTTGTCAGGGCGGCATGTCCGGACGCGTTCGTGATCTTCAAGCCGCATCCCGATGTCGAAAAAATGGGCCGCGCCGGCCGCCTTTCGGCACACGACGCGGCCTGCGCGGATGTGATTGCGCGAAATGCATCCATCACGGGCCTGCTGGAGGTCAGCGGCCACGTGGCGACCTACTCTTCTCTCGCGGGGTTCGAGGCGCTGCTGCGCGGGCTCACCGTCACCGTTTACGGACGGCCCTTCTACGCCGGCTGGGGGCTGACAACCGATCATGCCTCCGTCGAACGGCGCGGCAGGCAGCGCAGCCTCGATGAACTTGTCGCTGCGGCCCTCATACGCTATCCACGCTATTGGGACCCGGTTGCCGGGCTGCCCTGTCCGCCTGAAGCAGCTGTGGAGCGGCTCGGTGGAGCTGTCCGGCCCGCCGCCGGTGCTCTGCATGCCTACCGCGCACTCCTCGGACGGGCAGTGATCTGGAGCCGCAGGGCCCTGCAGGCCGCAAGGAAGAAAGTAACGGGCGATGAGCGTGAGTGAAGCGATCCCGGAGAAAGGCCTTTCACGCTTTCTCTACGAAATGCGCGAAGGCGGGCGGAAGCAGTCCAACGTTGTGTTCGCGCTTCTGTTCCGCGACATCAGGGGCCGTTCCAAGGAAGACGATTACGGCGTGTTGTCCCTCATCGGAATCGCACTTGAACCGGCAGCCTTCGTCCTCGGCTTTTCGATCTTTTACTTTATTCTCCGCCGAGAGGAAATCCTGGGGGTGCCAACCTTCCTCTACATGGGCGTCAGCCTGACGTCGTTCTGGATCATCCGTCGCTCCCTCACCTCAATCCCGCGTGCCATGCGCACCGCGCGGGCATTCTACTCATATCCCAATGTCAAGCCGATCGACGCGGTGCTGGCCCGTTACATACTGGAGATGTCGCTCACCATCATCGGGGGCTTCCTCGTATTCCTGTTCCTGTGGTGGTTCATGGGCCTGACGATCAGCGATCAGTATATCCTGCACGCGCTCGGGATCTATGTGATGCTGTTATTGACAGCTCTTGGAATCAGCCTGTTCATCGCGACTGTCAGCATGAGGGTTCCGTTGATTGCGAAGGCTACTACCTTCTTCACGGCATTCCTCTTCATCACATCCTCTGTCATTCATCCTTCCGCCGAGCTTCCAGCGAAGGCCCAGTATTACGTGGCCTTCAACCCTCTCGCCCATGCCATGGAACTGCTGCGGTTCTACACACTCCACATGGAATGCTTCCCAAAGGTGTCATTCCAGTTCTTTGCGTTTTTTTGCCTGTCCTGCCTGTTCATGGGATTCCTCACCTATTATGCCAACCGCAGCAAGGTGCTTGAGCGATGATCAGGTTCATCAACGTCAGCAAGTATTTCGTGACGCCCGTCGGACGGCATTATGTTTTCCGGGACGTGAGCATCGAGTTGCCACTCGACAAGAACGTCGGAGTCATCGGCCCCAATGGTTCGGGAAAATCGACATTCCTCCGCCTGCTGGCAGGCGCTGACCACCCAAGCTCGGGGGTCATCAAGAAATCCGGCAGTATTTCCCCGCCCATGGGGCTGACGCCGGTGTTGCAGAAATCCCTGAGTGCGCTTGAGAACGTCAGGTTCGCGGGCCGCATCTATGGCATGAAGAAGCCTGAAATCGACCGCATGATCGACTATGTGCGCGAACTTGCCGGGATCGGTGCCTATTTCGAGATGCCGGTCGAGACCTATTCCGCCGGCATGCGTCAGAAGGTGGCGTTCGGCATCAATATGTCAATGCATTTTGATTATTACCTCTTCGACGAGATAAGTGCCGGCGGCGACCGTGAGTTCCGGAAAATGGCAAGGGCAAAGTTGGCCGAGCGTCTTCGGACGTCCCGCTTCCTCATGACATCGCACGACACCCGGGAACTGCTCGAGCTGTGCGATGCCGGCATTGTGATCAAGGATGGAAAGCTCAACTATTTTGATGACATCCGAGATGCCGCAATGTTCTACGGCGACGATATTGACACTGACGGCAATACGGCACCGAGGCGCGGGCGCTTTCGGCGTGCGAAAGAACATGCCAATGCAGATGGCGCCGAGCGCCCGGCTGGTGATGAAGCCCGCGAGCGGCGTCGGCGCAAGCGTGATGGCCGGCTGCGTGCCGGGAAACGCAAGGCCGCACTGCCGTCGCCTGACACCTCATCCCAACTGGTGCTTGGTGATGTTTCCCCGGCTCCCGCTGGTTCACTGCCCCTGCCGTGGGACACGCCGTTAACGCCACATTCGCTGGGAGAGCAACCCGGGCGCTCCAAAGCTGACCGTCAGATCCGTCCCGGCCCGGTACCTGATAATCCGTCCGGTCATGCATTCCACCCCACATCGCCGGAAAAAGTGAGTCGTGGTACATGAAGGCGTTCTGCCGTGCTGACAGGGTGAGGATGCCCCGGAGGGTGCCGCGCCGCAGTGTGTGCCGGAACGGTCAGCCTGAGCCGCTTTGCACACGGCATGGCGTGATGCAATGTCTCCATCTGCAAGTTTACGGCATGGGTTGGGCACTGTGGAGACGCCCGTCACCCGTCGGGATCAGCGATCTGCCGGGGGTGGGGTGGGGCGAGCCAGCGGCCGCTGGCCGCCACGCTCCAGTATCACGAGATTTTGGGATATCATGAAACTGACTTACCGCTCCATTCTCTTCCTACTGATCGTCTTGCTGCCATTCGGGCTGTTCGCGACCTATGAATTTGGCATCGCAACGGACCGCTTTCACAGCGCGTCCGCCGTGTCCCTCACCGAGGACAACAAGGTTGCGCCGGTTCTCGATCTTTCGGCCATCGGTCTTCAGGGGTCTGTCAGCGCAACGGATGCGCTGACGCTGGTGACATTCATGAACTCCCCCGACATGGCTGATTACCTTGACCAGAAGCTGAAGCTGCGGGAGCACTATTCGCAAAAGAACATCGATTGGTGGACACGCCTCCCCGAGGATGCATCAAAGGAAGATTTCCACGACTACCTCGCCGGAATGATTTCAGTCGAACTCGATTCCCTGTCGCAGCTCATCCAGGTTCATGTTCAGGCTTTCGACAGGCAATTCGCCCAGAGCATCGTGACCGCAATGCTCGAACGCAGCCAGCGGTTTGTCGATGTACTCAACGCCAAGATGACGGAAGAGAAGATCAGTTTCTTCGAGAGCCAGCTGGCCAATGCCGACAAGCGCCTTCAGGATGCGAAGGATGAATTGCTGGACTTCCAGCGCAAGAACCAGTTGCTCGATGCAGAAGCCGAAGCGGTCCGCGTCAGTGCAAGCATATCG
>JBIIGF010000338.1:0-3549 GCA_044236665.1 Aestuariivirga sp.
GGTGGCCGTCGGCACGCCGCGGCTCGGCGGCGAACGTCTGGTCGACATACAGACCGCGCTCATGCATGAGCAGCCGCGCTTCGTGATCGTCATGCTGCTCGAACGCTCCATGGCGCTGAAGATCGACCGCCAGCTCACCTCACGCGGGGCGGCACGCTCGGTTTCCGGCATGGCGAGCATGCTGGCGCATGAAATCAAGAACCCGCTGGCGGGCATAAGGGGTGCAGCGCAATTGCTGGAGCCCTCGCTCGGCGCCGATGACCGTGCGCTGTCACGCCTGATTTGCGAGGAAACCGACCGCATCCGCGATCTCGTGGACCAGATGGAAGTCTTCTCGGATGAACGGCCGCTGGAGAAAAGCCCAGTCAACATCCACGCCGTGCTGGAGCGCGTGAAACAGCTGACGGTGGCCGGCATGGGGCAGGCCGTCACGGTACGCGAGGACTACGACCCGTCGCTGCCGCCGGTTCTCGGCAACAAGGACCAGTTGGTTCAGGTGTTCCTCAACCTCGCCAAGAATGCCGCCGAAGCGATCCAGCACAGCGGCGAGGCGGGCGAGATCACGCTGACCACCGCCTTCCGGCCCGGCATCCGCCTGACCGTGCCGGGCACCGCCGAGCGGATCACGCTGCCACTCGAGGTATGCGTGCATGATACCGGCCCTGGCGTTCCCGAGGAATTGCGCCCCAACATTTTCGACCCCTTCGTCTCCACAAAGCCAAGCGGGAAGGGACTGGGCCTCGCGCTTGTCGCCAAGATCGTGCGTGATCACGGCGGCATCGTCGAATGCATGTCGCGTGAGCGTGGCACAACATTCAGGGTCCTTTTGCCCATGCTGCGCGGCATCGAGGCACCCCGTGATTTCGAGAGAGAGATGACCTGATGACTGGCAAGACGGTTCTGATCGCCGATGACGACAGCGCAATCCGCACGGTGCTGAGCCAGGCACTGACCCGGGCCGGCTACAGCGTGCGTTCGACCGCGACAGCCGCCGCCCTATGGCGCTGGGTGACCGAGGGCCAGGGCGATGCCGTTGTCACCGATGTGGTGCTCCCGGACGAGAATGCCTTCGACGTCATCCCGCGCATCAAGAAGCTGAGGCCGTCACTGCCCATCATCGTCATGAGCGCCAAGAATACCATCATGACCGCCATCACCGCGGCGGAGCGCGGGGCCTATGACTATCTGCCCAAACCTTTCGACCTCAATGCCCTGGTGCAGACGGTCGGCCGCGCCCTGGAGCAATCGCAGAAGCCCGCGCTGAACGGCAATGGCCAGCAGGGCGAGGCGCTGCCCATCGTCGGCCGCTCCGCCGCGATGCAGGAAATCTACCGGATCATCGCGCGGCTGACGCAGACCGACCTCACGGTGATGATCGTGGGCGAGTCCGGCACCGGCAAGGAACTTGTGGCGCGCGCACTCCATGACTATGGCCGCCGCCGCAAAGGTCCCTTCGTCGCGGTCAACATGGCGGCGATCCCGCGCGAACTGATCGAGTCGGAACTCTTCGGCCATGAGAAGGGCGCCTTCACCGGCGCCACCTCCCGCATGGCCGGCCGCTTCGAACAGGCGGAAGGTGGAACGTTGTTCCTCGACGAGATCGGCGACATGCCGCTCGAAGCCCAGACCCGGCTGCTGCGCGTGTTGCAGCAAGGCGAATACACCACGGTTGGCGGCAATGCGCCGATCAAGACCAATGTGCGCATCATTACCGCAACCCACCGCGACCTCAGGCAGCTGATCAATCAGGGCAGTTTCCGTGAGGACCTGTTCTACCGCCTCAACGTCGTGCCGCTCCGCCTGCCGCCGCTGCGGGAGCGCGCCGAAGACATCCCGGACCTCGTTCGCCATTTCCTTGGCCAGGCCGTCAAGGAAGGCCTGCCGCGCAAGGAACTGGCACGCGATGCCATCGAGCGGCTCCAGGCCCATCGCTGGCCCGGCAATGTGCGCGAGCTTGAGAACATACTGCGCCGCCTCGTCGCCATCGAGATCGAGGATGTGATCGCCGCCGCCGCCGTTGAACGCGAACTGGCCACCGCTCCCCTGCAGCAGGCGGCCGAAACCCTGGACTTCGCCGGCACCAGCCTGCCGGAGTTCCTCGAAAACTACCTGTCGCGATACTTTGCCAGCTTCGGCGCCAGCCTGCCGCCACCGGGCCTCTATGAGCGCATCCTGTCGGAGGTGGAGCCACCGCTGCTGCGGGCGGTTCTTGCCGCCACCGCCGGAAATCAGCTCCGGGCGGCGGAGCTCCTGGGCATCAACCGCAACACGCTGCGGGTGAAGCTCCGGGACAGGCAGGTCAAGGCAGTGCGCGGCATGGGCTGATCTGCCCTTCGGTGAACTGTCGCAAATAGGCCACATTTGGTGTTGATTTCCTGCAACAGTTTCGGATGAACTCGTTGCATGATCGACCGTACCCATACCCGGCTGTTTGACCGGCTGCGCCGTTTCACGGGTGCGGCCGGGTTCGCGCTGGTTGTGGCCGGCGTATTCTGCGGTCTTGCGACCTTCGCCATCCTGACCGGCATGACGCCGATCAAGCCGACGAGTGAAAGCACCATGGTGCTGGTGGTGCTGAACGGCATCGTTCTGCTGATCATGACGCTGCTGGTGCTGGGCCAGCTCATCTTCCTTCTGATCGAGAAGCGCAGCGGCACGCCGGGGGCCTCCTTGCACCTCAGGCTGGTGTCTCTGTTCAGCCTCATCGCCGTCATTCCGGCCATCATCGTTGCCATCTTCGCCACGGTGACGCTGAACCGCGGGCTTGATTCCTGGTTCTCGCTGCGCACCCGCGCCATCGTCGATTCTGCGGTGAATGTCGCGGAGTCCTATGTGCGTGACCATGCGGAGGCCGTCCGCAATGATGTGGTGCAGATTTCAAGCGACCTGTCGCAGCAGAAGGAGTTGTACGAGACTGACCGCCCCGCCTTCATCCGGCGTGTCGCGCGCCATGCAGCACTGCACGGGCTGCCCGCCGCATTCATCTTTGACCCCACCAAGAAAGTGGACGGCAAGCAGGATTTCGAGGCACGCGTGGTCGCAAATGAGCGCATCGAGTTCTTCCCCCCCACCGAGGCCTCGCTGAAGCGCGCCGACACGGGCGAGCTCGTGATCATGCAGCCGGGCCGTGGCGGCAACATCGTCCGTGCTCTGATCAAGCTGCAGAACTTCCCGAATTCCTACCTGATGGTCTACCGGGTGATCAATTCCTCCGTTCTCGACCAATTGCAGAAGACGCGCGAAGCCAAGCAGGAATATGACACGCTGATGTCGCAGCGCCTTGGCGTTCAGGTGACCTTCGGCATGATGTATGCCCTTGTCGGCTTCATCTTCCTGCTGGCGGCGATCTGGGTCGGCCTGTGGTTCTCGGACAAGGTGGTGGCCCCCGTGGTCCGGCTGCTCGACGCGGCACGCCGCGTTTCAGGCGGTGAGCTGGATGCGAAGGTCTCTGTTGTCGAGGGGCCGGAAGACCTGCAGACACTGTCCAACACCTTCAACCTGATGACTGATCACCTCAAGCAGCAGCGCGATGATCTGGTGGACGCCAGC
>JBIIGF010000339.1:0-3542 GCA_044236665.1 Aestuariivirga sp.
TATGTTTGAGGGCGAGTTGACGGTGAGCTACAAGAAGCTGTCGATCCAGGAGGTGATGGCCAGCAACGTGACGGTGGACCCCGCGGCACTCACGGTGACGGCTGAATCGAGCCAGGGTCCGGTGAAGCGCCTTGTGGCGCAGTGGAAGATCGTATCCACTGGCGAAAACCGCTGCGACATCAATTTCTCGGTCGATTATGAATTGAAGAGCCGCACGCTGCAGTTCGTACTCTCGGGCATGTTCGACATGGCGGTCCGCCGCATCATGACCGCCTTCGAGGAACGTGCCCGCGAACTCTACGGCGCTGCGGCCATTTCGTAAGCCATGTCGATGGCGGCGGCCACGGTCTGAAGCCTCACGCTATCGCGGCCTATGTCGCCCAGCATCAACCTCCGGTGCCGGGTTGTCTGGCCGTACCGCGCCACCGCACAGTGGACAAGGCCAATGGGCTTTTCGGCCGTTCCGCCGCCTGGGCCTGCAACACCTGTTACCGCCACTGCAATGCCGGCGCGGCTGTTGGCGAGGGCTCCTTCCGCCATGGCCCGCGCCACGGCCTCGCTCACCGCACCGTGCTGGTTGATCAAGGCTTGTGGAACGCCGGTCATCCGCGTCTTGGCTTCGTTCGAGTAGGTGACGAATCCGCAGTCGAGGACATCAGATGATCCGGGTACGGATGTTATCAGCCCGGCGATGAGGCCGCCCGTGCAGCTTTCCACCGTTGCCAGCATCAGCTTGCGGCCTCGGCAGAGTTCGATCAGCGCGGCAGCCTTGCTGCTCAGGGCTTCCGGAAACATGGCGTGGGGCGGAATGCCGGTACTCACGGCAGCCGCACCGTGACCGTTGCATAGGCCATGATGCCTTCCTTCCGGCCGATGGCGCCGAGCCTCTCCATGGTTGTCGCCTTGATGGCGATGCGGTCTGGGCCGAGATGGAGGAGGGGCGAGAGAAAGGCTTTCATGGCCGCCACATGCGGCGCGATCTTGGGCGCTTCGGCGAGGATCGTGATATCGGCATTGGCAAGCATCCCGCGTTTCGCCGCGAGGAGTTCCATCGCGCGCGCGAGGAAGATATGGGATGCCGCGCCCTTCCACTGCGGGTCGCTCGGCGGGAAATGCGTGCCGATATCACCTTCGCCGATGGTGCCGAGAATGGCATCGGTCAGCGCATGCATGGCCACATCGGCATCCGAATGGCCCTTGAGGCGCTGCGAATAGGGGATCACCACGCCGCACAATGTCACGGCTTCGCCGGGTTCGAAGGGGTGGATGTCGATGCCCTGTCCCACGCGAATGTCGGGCAGATGATGAAGCTGGCGTGCGGTCATGTCCCGGTCGGCGATGTCGATGTCCTGGGCGGTGGTGAGTTTGCGGTTCTCGGGGCGCCCGGGGATCATGGATATGGCAATACCGGCGTGTTCGGCAACCGAGGCATCATCGGTCAGGTTGGCGGTCTGCTCGGCCTCCGCCTTGCGGTAGGCGCCAAGGATATCGGCATAGGCAAAGCCCTGCGGTGTCTGCGCCGTCCAGATACTGGCGCGGTCCACCGTGCGCGTCACCATGCCGCCCGGCGCGAACTTCAGCGTCTCGGCAACCGGCATGCCGGGTACGACGGCGGCGAAGCGTTCCAGCCAGGCGATCACATCGTCGATCAGGTCGGGCGCAACGAAGGGCCGGGCAGCGTCGTGGATCATGACCTTGGAGGGCGCATGACGTCCCACAGCCTCAATGCCGATCCGGCAGGACTCCTGCCGGGTGGCGCCGCCGATCACCGGATGTGGCAGGCCGAGGCCTTGGGTTGCCTCTGCGAACATCGCCTCATGGCCTTCGCCGATGACAGGTTGCACGTGATCGACTGCAGGGTGTTCAAGGAAGGCGCGGCAGGTCCACCAGATCACCGGGCGTCCCCCGATCAACTGGTATTGCTTCGGCCGTTCGCCCCCTGCGCGCAGGCCGGAGCCGCCGGCCACAATTACTGCGGCTACTGTCATGTTGCTGCTCTAGCAAGGGTGCAGAGGTGCCGCAACAGAAGGCCCTTGACGCAATGCAGCATCCGCGTAATGTGCCGCTAATTCATACACAACAGCAGCGTGACTAAAATATGGGCATAGATATCGGCCCGATCAGGACGAGGAACCGGGTTTTCCTTGCACCCATGTCGGGCGTGACGGACGAGCCCTTCCGCCAGGCGGCGCATGAACAAGGTGCCGGGCTGGTTGTGAGCGAGATGGTCGCCAGCGAAGAACTGGTCAATGCCCGGCCCGACATGATGCGACGGGCGCTCGGTGCCGGGTGTCTTTCGCCCTTCGTGATCCAACTGGCGGGGCGGGAACCGCACTGGATGGCCGAAGGCGTCCGCGTGGCACAGGACATGGGTGCCGAGATCATTGACATCAATATGGGCTGCCCGGCGCGCGAGGTGACGGGCGGCCTTTCCGGCTCCGCCCTGATGCGCAATCTCGACCATGCCGAGAAGTTGATCGAAGCGACGGTGGGGGCTTCCAGGGTTCCGGTGACACTCAAGATGCGGCTGGGCTGGGACCACACCATGATGAACGCCCCGGAGCTGGCACGCCGTGCCGAAGCGGCGGGCGTCGCCCTCGTCACCGTGCATGGCCGCACGCGCTGCCAGTTCTACAAGGGCAGGGCGGATTGGTCCGCCATTGCCCGGGTGCGCGAAGCGATTTCCATTCCTCTCATCGCCAATGGCGACGGCAACTCGGTGACCGATGCGCGCGAGATGCTCGCGCAATCGGGTGCGGATGGCGTGATGATCGGACGCGGCGCCTATGGCAGGCCGTGGTGGCCGGGCGTGATCGCCGAAGGGCTGGAGCCCGGAACAGGCCGCGCCGAACCGACGCTGGCCGAAGAGGCGCAAATCGTCACCGAGCATCATGAACGCATGCTCTCCCACCATGGAGCACATCACGGCAACCGCACGGCAAGGAAGCATATCGGCTGGGTGATCGGCAGGCTTGCAGACCGCGGCCTTCTCAGCCGCGAGGCGGCAAGCGACTGGCGCGCCGCCCTGTTGCGCCTCGGCGACAATGACGCCGTCCGGAAAGGCCTGCGGGAGTTGTTCGATATCGCACAGGAAAGGGCCGCCGCATGACTGGCGCCAGTGAACAGCACAAGCGGCCCCCGGCCGATGTGCCGCTTGCCAAGACGGTGCTGGACGCGATGCCAAACCCATTGATCGTGATCGACGCGGAGGAGCATATCTGCCTCGCGAATGCGGCGGCGGAGGACTATTTCCAGGTCAGCAGCAACATCCTGTTGCGCCACAGGCTGCGTGACATCGTTCCATTCTCCAGCCCCGTGTTCGGGGCGGTCGCGCAGGCCCGCGCCATTGCGGGCGTCGTCAATGAGTATTCGGTGGCCGTCGGCACGCCGCGGCTCGGCGGCGAACGTCTGGTCGACATACAGACCGCGCTCATGCACGAGCAGCCGCGCTTCGTGATCGTCATGCTGCTCGAACGCTCCATGGCGCTTAAGATCGACCGCCAGCTCACCTCACGCGGGGCGGCACGCTCGGTTTCCGGCAT
>JBIIGF010000340.1:0-3534 GCA_044236665.1 Aestuariivirga sp.
AATTCCTTGGGCTGCATGGTTCCCGCATCATAGGAAATTCCCACCGCGGCCCCGCCATACCGGCCCACAGGCGGAGTGCAGGCGGCGACAGTTGTTGAGGCCGACAGGACAAGCACGCCGGCGGTCATAAGCAGTGTCTTCAAGGCTGTTCCTCCAATCCGATGCTCGCGCCAGTCCGCGGGTGGCCGGGCCATCCGGCGGCGGACCAACGCACAGAAACGGCTAAGCGCAGCTTCGCCGATAACGAGAGTTAGTGCTAAGAAGACCAACTTATCAGGGCTGGAGGCCCATTCAAATTAAATTGAGTTTTTGGAACTAAGTAAATGGCAGCCATTTCGCGCAAAGATTGCCGCGCTGGCCTCTCGGCGGCCGGACACTCCCGCACAAGCCCAAGGCTTCAGGCCAGCTGTTTCGACAAGGTGAGGGAAAATGGTGGGCGATACTGGACTCGAACCAGTGACCCCTGCGATGTGAACACAGTGCTCTACCAACTGAGCTAATCGCCCGTGCCTTTTGGGGTGGGCGCGGTATAGGCGGAAGCGGCGCTTGAAGTCAAGGACGGCGGCGGGGGCTGTCCGGCGGCAGGCGCAGGCATTGGCGGCGTTCCCGGCCAGCGCCGCCGGACGCGGTCATCAGCGCACGAGGTTGCAGGACGCGGGGCCATGCAACTCCCGGGCCTTGTTGCAGGCGTCGTTGAACATCTTCTTGAAGTCATTGCTGTTATTGGGGCCGCTCGTGGGGGAATGGCCCTGGATCTTGATGGTCGGGTCCGTGAAGCCCCATGAGGTCACCGCAAAGACGATGTTCCGCCGCGCATAGCGCCCTTTGTCGGTCGCGGAATCCTCAAGGCTGCCCATATTGGCGATATGCGGGCCGCCGCTGGAGCCGCCCTCCATGCCCGACCCCGACCGGTAGTCGAAGGAGTCGCTGTATTCGATGTGGCGGCCCTCGGTCATGTGGAGGCCGTTGTAGTAGTTTCCGGGATAGCCAAGTTGGGTGTTCTGCCAGAAGCGCTGCAGGCAGTTCTGCAGGCAGACGCTGAGCGTGCCTGTGTGGGTGCCGATCTCCGTTGCGGTGTCGGAGCGCTTGTTCAGCACGACCAGGGCCACATCATACCCCTTGTCCAATTCGCCGGTGGTGAACCAGCCCCGGGTGGTGAAAAAGGCGGCGGCGGTCGCGCTGCCATAGGCCGAGGGGCCATCCGCGAAGGCCGGGTAGAAGGTTCCGCTCTTGATCCAGAACGGATTGCCGCCGCCGCCCTCGTGAACGCAATGCCCTGCCGTCAGCAGAATCGAGCGCGAAATCAGGGCGGCTGAACACCGGAAATTCTTGTCGTCATGGGTTGTGAAGGTGAACCAGCCTGTCGTCCGGTAGGGATAGGTGACGGTGATTTCCGGCGGCACAAGGTTGTCCGAATAATGGTTCACTGTGGCAAGCTGGCGCGTACCGTAATTCTGTGGCGCAATCCCGCTGCGGGCGGGGGCTGGTGCCTTGCGCGCAAGAACGGGGCCGCCCTCATGGCCAGGCAGGATCACCGGCGCGGGGGCATTGGCGTCTCTCGCGGCTTCGAGTGAGGGCGTCTGAACCCGGCGCAATGTCTTCAGCGTTCGTTGCTGCGGTTTGAACTTGGAGAAATCACCGGGCGATGCGGCGCGGACGGCCTTGTCCGAACCGACGATCTTGTAGGGAATGGTCTGGGCGCGGGCCTCTGCGAACCCCATGGCCAGAAAACAAGACGTGGCAAGGACGACTGTCGACCTGATGCTGAGCATGTCTGCAAACTCCTGTGACCCGAAGTTTGATACAGATGATGCCCCTTCTATTCAATAATGATCTTTATTCAGTTTGTGAGTGTGAAAAGAGAGTCAATAAAATTGATCTGTAATCGATTGCTGTCTTCTGAAGTTCAGGCCGGCCGCTCCCGCGCCTGGATCAAGACCTGTCAAGCAGTGCCAGAATTGCATCATAGGCTTCGTCGAAATGGCTGATCAGCCGGTCCGGGTTGAATTCTTCCACTGGGCGTGGGGTATAACCGAAGGGCACTGCCAGCACCGGCACCCCGGCATTGCGGGCGGTGAGGATATCCGTTTCGCTGTCGCCCACCATGATGGCGCGGGGCGCATCGAGGCCGAGGCGCGCAACGGCTTCCCGGAAGGGGCGGGGGTCGGGTTTGGCGATGCCGATGGTGTCCGGTCCGACGACGGCGCCGAAATAGGGCGAGAGGTTCAGCGCATCGAGCAACTGCACCGATAGCCCCTCCAGCTTGTTGGTGCATACGCCGAGGCCGAAACCCTCGGCCTTCAGCCGGTCCAGAAGCTGGATGAGGCCGGGGAAGGGCTGGCTGCCCAGGGCGATGTTCCGGGAGTAATAGTCCACGAAGCGCTGGTAATCGGGCTCCACGTCGTAGTTCTCCGGCAGGCCGCCGGTGGCAGCCAGGCCGCGGGTGACCAGAGCCCGCGCCCCGTGGCCGACGAAGGCCCGGACCTCATCCATGCTGATCGGCCGGCGGCCAAGCCCTTCCAGCACGTGGTTTGTCGCGTGCATCAGGTCCGGGGCGGTGTCGACGAGGGTGCCGTCGAGGTCAAAAATCACGGCGCGATCTGGCATGGAGCCTCCGCAAATCTGGTGTGTTGGTGGCGGCAAAACCCCGTGCTAAGAGGCGCCGAAACCGAACTGTTTACCCGGGAGTTCTCGACATGGATATCCGCAAGACCCAGGCGTTGCGCGACATACTGAAGGACAAGTCGCTCCTCAAGGAGAAATGCTATATCGACGGCAAGTGGGTAGGCGGTGCTGCCACCATCGACGTGACGAACCCGGTCGATGAGAGCCTGATCGGCACCGTGCCGAAGCTCGGCGCTGCGGAGGCCCGGCAGGCCATCGAGGCCGCCCAGCGCGCCCAGAAGGACTGGGCGAAGAAGACCGCCAAGGAGCGTGCGGCGATCCTGCGCAAGTGGTTCAACCTGATGATGGAGAACCAGGAAGACCTCGCCCAGATCATGACGGCGGAGCAGGGCAAGCCGCTCGCCGAAGCCCGTGGCGAAGTGGCCTATGGCGCCTCCTTCGTGGAGTTCTTCGCCGAGGAAGCCAAGCGCATCTATGGCGAAACCATTCCCTCGCCGTGGCCCGCCGCCCGCATGGTGGTCATCAAGCAGCCGGTCGGCGTCGTGGCGGCGATCACGCCGTGGAACTTCCCCAATGCCATGATCACCCGCAAGGCCGGCCCGGCGCTGGCCGCCGGCTGCGCCTTCGTCTGCAAGCCCGCCAATGAGACACCCTATTCGGCCCTCGCGCTGGCCGAACTGGCCGAGCGCGCCGGCATTCCGGCGGGCGTGTTCTCGATCCTCACCGGTCAGTCGCGCGAAATCGGTGCGGAAATGACCGCGAGCCCGATCGTGCGGGCGCTAACCTTCACCGGCTCCACCGAAGTGGGCCGCCTGCTGATGGCGCAATGCGCCCCCACCATCAAGAAGGTCGGCCTCGAACTGGGTGGCAATGCCCCGTTCATCGTGTTCGACGACGCCGATCTCGACG
>JBIIGF010000341.1:0-3530 GCA_044236665.1 Aestuariivirga sp.
GCCAGACCCGCAAGCCGGAACGGCTCTTCCATGATGGCGCCGGCGTGGAGCTCCAGCGGCTCGAGCGTGAAGGTGCCGAGCTGCTCCTCAAGCCGCGCCCGCCACACCGCCTGAACGATGTTGCCCGCCTGAAGCACGGGGCGCTGCTGCTTGGAGCGTCCGCCGCGCACCAGGCCCATCACCCGGCCATGCCGGGCGGTCAGGGTTTCGGCAATGGCGCTCGTTTCGCCATGGCGGCGCACCGACAGGATCACCCCCTCGTCGCGCCATTCCATGGGCTAGACGTCAAGCCCCATGTTGCGCAGGCGTTCCTTGTCCTCCGCCCAGTTCTCGCGCACCTTCACGAACAGGAACAGGTGGACCTTGCGCTCGAAGTATTTCTCCATATCGGCGCGCGCCAGCTGGTTGATCAGCTTCACCGTGTGCCCGCCCTTGCCGAGCACGATGGCCTTCTGGCTGTCGCGCTGGACATAGATCACCTGGTCGATCTTCACGGAGCCGTCCTTGCGCTCCTCCCAGCCCTCGGTTTCGACCGTGGATGCGTAGGGAAGTTCCTCATGCAGGCGCTCGTAGATCTTCTCGCGCGTCATCTCGGCGGCCATGAAGCGGAGCTGCACATCGGCCACCTGGTCTTCGGGGTAAAGCCAGGGGCTTTCCGGCATCCGCGCCGCGATGGCCTTCAAGAGATCCTGAGTGCCGGAACCTGTCAGGGCACTCACCATGAAGGTCTGATCGAAACCATAGGCCGCGTTGTATTCCGCCGCCACCTCGAGCAGGCGCTCGCGCGACATGAGGTCGATCTTGTTGATGACCAGCAAGGCCTTGGTCTTGGTCGCGTCAAGCTGCGCGATGATGGCCTTGGCCTCCTCCGTCAGGCCGGGCCTGCCATCGACGAGCAGGACCACCGCATCGGCATCGCCCGCGCCACCCCAGGCATTGTCGACCATGGCGCGGTCCAGCGTGCGCTTCGGCTTGAAGATACCCGGCGTATCAACCAGCACGATCTGGGCATTGCCTTCGATGGCAATGGCGCGGATGCGGGCGCGTGTCGTCTGCACCTTGTGGCTGACGATCGACACCTTCGAGCCGGTCAGCTGATTGACCAGCGTGGATTTTCCGGCATTGGGCGCCCCGATGATGGCGCAGAAACCGCACCGCGTGGGGCCGGCCGCCGCCGTTGTTTCCTCCGTCATGGCCTTATCCCTTCGCGTTTGAGAAACTGATCCGCCGCATTCTTCTCCGCACCCTGCTTGCTCATGGCCGTGCCGAGTGCGGGCTCCCTGCCCTTCACCTCAACCGAGACGACAAACACCGGCTCATGTTCCGGGCCCTCGCGGCTGACGACGCTGTAGGCGGGGATCGGCAGCGCGCGCCCCAACGCCCATTCCTGCAGGAAGGTCTTTGCGTCCTTCTCCGCCACCGTGGGCTTCCTGAACTGCGCCTCCCACGCCGTGAGGACGAAACCCCGCGCCGCTTCGAGACCACCGTCGAGGTAGATCGCCGCGATCAGCGCCTCCATCACATCGCCCAACAGGGTACGGTTCAGGTTCATGCCCTTGGCACGCTCGCCGGTTCCCACGATGATGAGGTCCGACAGGCCGATCGTGTCGCCCGCCGCGGCGCAGGCTTCCGAGCGGACCAGCGCGCTGTGCCTCGCCGTCAGTTCGCCTTCGCTCAGCCGCGCATGGGTACGGAACAACTGCTCGGCAACGACGAGTCCCAACACCCTGTCCCCGAGGAATTCGAGGCGCTGGTAGTCGCCCTTGTGCTTCTGGGTGCTGCCATGCGTCAGAGCTTCGAGAAGCAGCGCATCATCTGAAAAACGATAGCCGATCTGGTGGTAAATCTCAGCCAGGCGCGCCGGTGAAAGCCGTGTCAAGGTCAGATCAGGGTGAAGAAGCGGTTCCACCGGATTTCAAACGGCCAGCGCCACACTTCAAACAGGCTGGCGTCCGGAGACACCGAGAAGAAGATGATGTCCGCGCGCCCGACGAAATTCTCCAGCGGCACATAGCCGACAAAGCTCAGATAGCGGGAATCCTGCGAGTTGTCGCGGTTGTCGCCCATCATGAAGTAGTGCCCCGGCGGCACCGTATAAACCTGCGTGGTGTCCATCGCGCCGACCGGTTCGGTATCCAGCACACGGTAGCTCACGCCATTGGGAAGCGTCTCCACATATTGCGGCACGGGTTGCCGCAGGCCTGGTTCGGACGGGTCGGTATAGTCCCCGATCCGCTCGCGCTTCACCATCTGGCCGTTGATGTAGAGCACCCCTTCGCGCACCTGAACCTGGTCGCCCGGAAGGCCGATCACGCGCTTGATGTAGTCGATATTGGTGTCGGTCGGCAGCTTGAACACCGCCACGTCGCCGCGCTCGGGGTCTTCCGCCAGAACCACGCGGCCCGGAAAATCAAAGTTGCAGCAGGTGATGATTTCCTTGCCGAACAGGCCGAACGAGAAATTGAACGAATAGCGGCCATAGCCGTAGGACAGCTTGGACACGAACAGATAATCGCCCACCTTCAGCGTCGGATACATCGAGGCGGACGGAATGTTGAACGGTTGATACAGGAAGGTGCGCACCACGAAGGCGATCAGAAGCGCCTGGATGATGACCTTGACCGTCTCCCACAAACCGTCATCAGACTTGCGCCGCGTGTCCTGTGCCGCCGCCATCGAATGGTCTTTCTTATGCATTTTCGCCAGCCGCAATCCGTCTGGTCCCGTTGAGTGGCGTATAACCCCTGCCCGCTAATGATGCAACGCAACCCCACGCAAGGCGGTTCACTGTTGCTATTTGGTTACAGTGCCTTGGCCTGGCGGTTCAACGAGGAATGGCCTCGATCATCACCAGCGCATGGGCATAGGGAAAATCATCGGTGATGGTCAGATGGATACGGGCGGCGTGGCCTTGGGGCAGGATCCGGTCGAGTTGCTCGCGCGCGCCGCCGGTCAGCACCATGGTGGGCTTGCCCGAGGGCTCGTTCACGACCCCCATGTCCCGCCAGAACACCCCCGCCCGGAACCCCGTTCCCAAAGCCTTGGAACAGGCCTCCTTGGCGGCAAAGCGCTTGGCGTAGGACGCCGCCCGCTGGGCGCGCCGCTCCGATTTGCGGATCTCCACCTCGGTGAAGATGCGGCTGATGAAGCGCTCGCCATGGGTCTCCAGCGTCTTCTCGATACGGCGGATGTCGATCACGTCGTTGCCGATACCGACGATCATTTGAGGCCGCGGCTCCCCGGCTTGACGGCGGGAATGGCGGCGAGATCGGGCGGCAACTGGTCGGCCGGGAAGGCCGGAATGTCGAGCCGCGTCAGTGCGGCCAGCGGTACGCCGATGTCGGCCTTGCCGCCCGACCGGTCGATCAGGCAGGCAGCCCCCACCGTGACGCCGCCTTCTTCAGTGATCCCGGCGATGCACTCGCGCGAGGAAAGGCCCGTCGTCACGATGTCCTCCACCATCAGCACCCGCGCACCCCTGGGGATGTCGAAGCCGCGCCTGAGAGTCAGCTTGCCGTCCACGCGCTCGA
>JBIIGF010000342.1:0-3529 GCA_044236665.1 Aestuariivirga sp.
GCGAACTTTGGACCTCCACCGGGCAGTACTGCATCCCCGGCATCACGCGCGGCAACATGATCCGGCTGGCGAAGGAACTTGGCATTCCCGTCTTCGAGAAGCCCTTCTCTCTTTATGACGTTTATGGCGCGGATGAAGCCTTCGTCACGGGGACGTTCGCCGGCCTCATCCCCGTGCGGGTGATCGACGGGCGGCCGGTGCGACATCCCTTGTCGACGGAGGAATGGCAGGGTGCCGGCCCGATATCGCGCCAGCTCTCCGCCGCCTACAAGGCGCTCTGCGTGAAGGACGCACGGAGGAGCCTCTGACATGACCAATATCGCCATGTGGTCCGGCCCACGCAACATCTCCACCGCCATGATGTATTCCTTCGGCAACCGCCCGGATTGCATCGCCTGGGACGAGCCCTTCTATGCGTTCTCGCTCGTCAACCACGGCAATGACCACCCGATGCGGGAGGAGATCATCGCAGGCGGAGACAGCAACTGGGACAGCCTCGTCGCGAAATGCCTAGCGCCTGCGGAAAAGCCTGTCTTCTACCAGAAGCACATGACGCATCACATGCTGAAGGGCTTCGACCGCAGTTGGATCAAGGGCCTGACCAATGCCTTCCTGATCCGCAAGCCGGAGCGGGTTCTCGCAAGTTATACGAAGAAATGGTCGGATGTGACCCTGCGCGACATTGGCTTCGTCGAGCAGGCGGAGATCTTCGACATGGTGGCGGATCGCCTTGGCGCCGCACCGCCTGTTGTCGACACCGATGACATTCTGAACGATCCGCGCGGCACGCTCGCGCGCCTCTGTGCTGCCTGCGGCATTGCCTTCGATGAGGCGATGCTGGCCTGGCCGCAGGGCCCCAAGCCGTTCGACGGCGTCTGGGCGCCGCACTGGTACAATGCGGTCTGGGCCTCGACCGGCTTCGGCCAACCGCCCGGGGAGGACCCGGCCCTTCCAGATGGGCTGCACGCCATCGCCGATGCGGCGCGTCCCCTCTATGAGCGCCTAAAGGCCTTCAAGCTCTGAAAACAGAAAAGCCGGCCCCATGGGGCCGGCTCCATCCGGATAAAACTTGTTGTCAGCGCATGCCCTGGGCGGCGATGGCCTGCGGCATGGGTGCGCCGCCGCCCTGCTCCTTCTCGGCCAGCATCTCGGCGCGGCGCAGTTCCTGTTCCTCGATTTCGAGGGCCGCCTGCGCCTCGGTCAGCTGATCCCTCAGTTCGGCGATCGAGCGCATGAGATTGTCGCGGCGGGCGCGCGCCGCCTTGGCGGACAGCGAATAATTGAAATGGGCCGGATCGGTCACGCCGTTGCGGCTTTCCTCCAGCTTCACCTGCTGGTCCAGCTCATCATATTTCCGCGTGAAATCCTGGATCATGAAGTCGATATCGGCGACCTGACGCCGCTTTTCTTCGGTGCGGAAACGGTGCAGCCGGAGGAGCGTTTCTCGTGATCGCATTGCAGGGCCCCTTACTCTACTCACTGTATTCAATTGACTCTCGGGAACGTGGCATTTGTCCCCTTTTCACGATTCCGCGAATCAACTACTCACATGTGAATCCGGGTCATCGTTCAAACGACATGATGAACGGGCAAGCTTAAGGGTGGGTAAACCGGCAGCCAAGGCCGGTAAACGGCAACGCCGGGGCATCTGCACCGGCATGGCACCCAGATATAGCGTGGCGCAAGAATCGCCCCCTACATCTGGAACAGGATGTCAACAGGTTGCCTGCCGTGGATTAGGTTTTGTTAACCTTTCCCGGCATATCTTAAGCGGTAACGTTAACGGTTAGTTGTACGCGCGGGCCCTGTCGGCCCAGCAAAGACCGGAAGGGCCCACGGCGGGGTCCGGACCATAGGGGATTCGAGATGAGGGTACTGCTGATCGAGGATGATACCGCGACGGCCCAGAGCATCGAACTGATGCTCAAGTCTGAAGGTTTCAACGTCTACACGACCGACCTGGGCGAAGAGGGTGTCGATCTTGGCAAACTCTATGATTACGACATCATCCTGCTCGACCTGAACCTTCCGGACATGTCCGGCTACGAGGTGCTGAAGACGCTCCGCGTGGCGAAGGTGAACACACCGATCCTCATTCTTTCTGGCCTTGCCGGCATCGAGGACAAGGTCAAGGGCCTGGGCTTCGGCGCCGACGACTACATGACCAAGCCCTTCCACAAGGACGAGCTGGTGGCGCGCATCCACGCCGTGGTGCGCCGCTCCAAGGGCCATGCCCAGTCGGTGATCGTCACCGGCGACCTCTGCGTGAACCTCGACACCAAGACGGTTGAAGTGGGCGGCGCCCGTGTGCACCTCACGGGCAAGGAATACCAGATGCTGGAACTGCTCTCGCTGCGCAAGGGCACCACGCTGACCAAGGAAATGTTCCTCAACCACCTCTATGGCGGCATGGACGAACCGGAACTGAAGATCATCGACGTCTTCATCTGCAAGCTGCGGAAGAAACTGGCCAGCGCAGCCGGCGGCAAGAACTTCATCGAAACCGTCTGGGGCCGTGGCTACGTCCTGCGCGAAAACGCACCGCCGATGGGCGAAGAACTGCGCGACATCGCCTGATCCCCCTGCTCTTTCGAACGACTTCAAAACCGCCGCAGACAACCTGCGGCGGTTTTGCTTTGTGCCATCACCTCATCATGCGCAGGCTCAACCCGCGCATCCATTCACAATGGCCATCAAAAAAGATCGCCGGGCAGCGCCCGGCGATGATGAAGGGTCACATGGCTGGGCTGTCGGATCAGGCGGCTTTCACCAGCACATCCGCACCGTCCATCTCCATGCTGAGCATCAGCCCGGCGGAGCGGGCGAGTTGCTTGGCGTAGTAGGGCTGCACGAGGCGGGCGTCGAGCGCGGTCAATTCCACCGTTCCGGCCAGCACCTGCGCGATCTGTTCAGGCACCTTGGCGCGGTCGCCAGCGGCGCGTGCGGTGAAGGTATCGCCCTCGACCGTTACCGTCACCAGTCCGCCGCGCGGCACGCCCGCCATCGCCATCAGCATCATGTTCAGCACCAGCTTCACCTGCTGCTTGGGGCGGTTCTCACGCGGGGCGTTCCAGTCGAGCTTCACCTTCTCGGAGCCGACGAAGGCCTTGGCGATCTCGCCCGCCTCGCCCATGTCAATCAGCGCTCCCGCCGAACCTGCAGCGCCGAACGCGATGCGGCAGAACTTGAGCTTGGCGGACGCGGTGCGCGCCGAGGTGCGCACCATCTCAAGCGCCGTCTCCTTGGTTTCGGCGTCCATCTCCGGATCATCGATGAGTTCAAGGCCATTGGCGATGGCGCCGACAGGCGAGATCACATCATGGCACACACGGCTGCACAGCAGCGCGGCAAGGTCGAGATCGGAAAGCTTCGCTTCATGGGTCTGAACGTCGGACATGGTGTTTTCCCGGGCGCTGTCTGAAAGGTGATTCGTGTGACTGTTCTACCATCAGCACAGTGGAATTTCCGCATTGACTGAGGCTTCGATCCCGACCATGAAGCGCGCGACATCAGCCGGAGCCACCTTTCA
>JBIIGF010000343.1:0-3515 GCA_044236665.1 Aestuariivirga sp.
TGCGCAGCTGAGCGGCAACGGCGTGGAGGTGCACGTGCACCTGCTGGCCCGCGATACCGAAGCAGCGGGATCAGTGCTCCGAGATCTTGAAGCGGCAATTGGAGCGCCGGCTGCGGTGTGGCCCGAGACAGGTGTTTACCGCAAGCCGGTTCAGCTGGAACTGCTCGCCGCCTGAGGAGAAAGGCCAGCAACAAGCCCTTCAAGCCGGGGGTCACGGATCTTCATCTCGCGGAGATGAGCAACGGTATTCATCACATAATCGATGCAATGCCCCGACACGCCATGACCTCGCCTGACGTGAGCCGATAAGTCATCAAGGCTTAGCACGCCAGCATATTGGCAGTGGGCCCTGTCCACGACATAAGTGACAGCCTCAACCTTGCGCCCACTGCCGAGGAGGCGGATGGTCTTCCGCTTTTCGATGTATACAGCGGTGACCTGCTCCCTCGCCCTCAGATAGGCAATGGTATCCTCCCATTTTTCAGGAGCGACACTGAATGCCATGCCATGGCAGGAACCACCTTTGTCGAGTCCCAGCACAAGCCCCGGCTTTTCCGGTGTGCCCCGGTGAACAAAGGAATACACACAGAGGCTCCGATGATAGCCATGCACCAGTGCGGCTTCGCAGTGGAGATAGTCAAAACCGGGGCGCCACATCAGTGAGCCGTAGCCAAAGATCCAGAACTGTTCCATTCTGGAATCTTCAGTAACGCAAAAGATGACCCGAGTTCAAATGCCGAATGCTCCCGCCCACCCCTGGAAGATGTTCATCCCGCTGGGCGCCGTTCTGGTTCTGGCGCTTGTCTGGTCGATCTACTGGTTTGCCGCCATGGAGGTTGCCCAACAGCGTTTCTCCTTTGAACGCAGAGAACTGGAAACTCAGGGGCTTTCGCTGACCTGCGACGAGGAGAGCTGGGGCGGGTTTCCATTTCACTTCGAGTTCAACTGCTCAACACCCGTGATACGAATCAAGGATCAGGCAGACCTGAAATCCTCAAAACTTCTCCTCGTCGCGCTGGCCTATGCGCCCTGGCAGGTCACGGCATTGATCGACGGCCCATCGACACTTTCAGGGCCGGATATCTCTGCGGCAGATGCCACACACCAGCGGATCATGGCGGTGCTGACGTATGAGGGCGAGGGAAAGGCCCGGTTTTCGGGCGAAGTTCGCGCACTGTCGATACCGGGTATCGGAAAGACCGAGATGTTGATGGTGCATTCGCGCCCGTCCGCCTCCGGCGGAAACGATGTGGCGCTTTCGCTGACAGGGCTCTCCTACGAACCGGAGGATGGGCCGCCGGCGACAATCGATCAGGCGGAAGCCCTGGCTACGATACTGCCAGACACGTCGCTGAAACTCGACAAGGTCGAGGTACAGCAGGGAGGATTACGGCTCTGGGGGTCAGGCACGGTTTCGCTCGACACCGAGCGCCGCCCTGCAGGGCGCGTCGACATGCAAACAAACGACGCCAACCGCCTGCTGGAGGTGATCAGTTCAAAACTTCAGTTGACGGAGCAGCAGGTCAGCAACATCCGCCTCATGCTGGGCCTCCTCGGCAACGAAGCAGAAGCAGCCATCATCGCCAAGGATGGAATTCTTTATGTAGGTCCGTTCGCGGTCGCGACATTGAAGCCGCTTTACTGACCCTGTGGCTTCGGAGGGCCACGGCCAAAGTCCGGAGCGGCTGTATCCTGTCCGGCGGCGATGATGCTGCGGCGGATCTGGCGCGAGCGGGTGAAGATATTGAACAGCGTATCGCCATCGCCCCAGCGGATGGCGCGCTGGAGAGCCGAAAGATCCTCCGAGAAACGGCCGAGCATTTCAAGCACGGCATCCTTGTTGTTGAGGAACACATCCCGCCACATGGTGGGATCCGACGCGGCGATCCGGGTGAAGTCACGGAAGCCACCCGCCGAATACTTGATGACTTCAGATGAAGTGACCTCTTCGAGATCCGCTGCTGTCGAGACGATGTTGTAGGCGATCAGATGCGGCAAATGGCTTGTGATGGCGAGCACGAGGTCATGGTGCTCCGGTGTCATTGACTCGACGTTTGAACCGCAGGCCCGCCAGAATGCGGCGAGCCTCTCTACCGCAGCCGCATCCGCATCGGGAAGCGGCGTCAGGATGCACCAGCGATTGATGAAAAGTTCGGCGAAACCCGATTCAGGGCCGGACTGCTCGGTACCGGCAATCGGGTGCCCGGGAATGAAATGTACGCCTTCGGGAACATGCGGCAGCACATCCTTCACCACAGCTCCCTTGACTGACCCCACATCCGTCAGGATGGCACCAGGTTTCAGAGCAGGTCCGATTTCTGCTGCCAGCGCGCCATAGGTGCCAACCGGCGAACAGAGGATGACAAGATCAGCACCTGCCACCGCCTCCACCGCCGTTGGATAGACACGGTCAACAAGGCCCAGTTCGAGCGCCTTGGCGCGGGTGGTGTCGCTGCGCGCATAGCCGGTGATGTCGCCTGCAAGCTTCTTGCTGCGGATGACATGCGCCAGTGATGAGCCGATAAGCCCGATGCCGATCAGCGCAACGCGCGAAAACAGTTCAGTCATGAGAGAAATGCCTTGAGACAAGAAACGAGGCCACGGTTGGCCTCTTCAGTGCCAACCGTGATGCGCAAGGCGCCGGTAAGGCCATAGGCGTCCATACGGCGCACAACGAACCCATTCTCCTGCAGGTAAGCATCGGCGGCATGTGCATTGTGTTTCGCATCAGCTGCGAAATGAACCAGCACGAAGTTTCCGACGCTCGGCGTCACATCAAGGCCCAGAGCTTCGAGTTCCCGTATCAGCCAGGGCAGCCAGGTCTCGTTATGAGAAATAGCGCGCTCGACGAATTCCTGATCCGCAATGGCAGCAGCACCCGCGGCGATGGCAGGTGCATTCATGTTGAAGGGGCCGCGGACACGGTTCAGCACATCTGCCACATGAGCGGGGCAATAGGCCCAACCGATACGCAGGGCGGCAAGGCCATGAATTTTGGAGAAGGTTCGCGTCATCACCACGTTTTCAGCAGTGGCAACGAGTTCGATTCCGGCCTCATAATCATTGCGGCGGACATACTCCGCATAGGCGGCGTCCAGCACCAGCATCACGGTGGGTGGAAGCCCGGCATGCAGCCGCTTTACTTCGCTGAAGGGCAGGTAGCGTCCGGTCGGATTGTTGGGATTGGCCAGAAACACCATACGCGTCCGCTCGGTCACGCGGGCCAGGATCGCGTCCACATCAGCGAGATAATCCTTCTCGGGCGCAATTACCGGCGTTGCGCCATTCGATCGGATGGCTATGGGATAAACCAGGAATCCATATTCGCAATAAACTGCTTCATCACCGGGGCCCAGATAGGCATGGGCAAGCATCTGCAGGAGTTCATCTGAACCTGCGCCGCAAACAATATTGTCCGCTTGCAGGCCATAGCGGTTGGCGATCGCCTGACGCAGCGCCGTGGCACCACCATCAGGATAGAGTTCAAGCTTGTCGGCGGCGGCCTTGTAGGCTTC
>JBIIGF010000010.1:0-12871 GCA_044236665.1 Aestuariivirga sp.
GTGATGTTTGATTGACCTTCGCTCAAGTTTCTCTCCCCCTTATGGGGAGGGATCAAGGGTGGGGGGCGCTCCGCCCTATGGTCTTATGGCCGTGTGAGCTCATCGGTCAGACATCATCCGACCCCCACCCCGGCCCTCCCCACAAGGGGGAGGGGGACGTAGGCCCTCATCCCCGCTTCGCGGACCTTCTCCCACGCGGGGCGCGGGAGAAGGAAAAACGCCTTCCCTCTCCCGTCGCAGGTGGAAGAGGGTGCCCGAAGGGCGGAGGGGAACGGTTGGTGTGCCTCACGCCGCGGCGCGGTAGGTGCGGCGGGTCGAGATGAGGTTCTCGAACATGGTGCGGCTCAGGCGTTCGATCTTCGGCATCTGCGGGCGCGACTGGGCCTTGACACGGGCATAGGCGTTGGGGCCCATGGCGGCGTCGAGCCATTCGATATACTGCGGCAGGTGGGCCCAGCGATCGATCAGGGCCGGGGTCAGTTCGCCGTGGAACTGTGTGGCCATGATGTCGCGGCCGATCGACATGATCTGCACCGGGCTTACCGCTGAGGAGGCGAGCACCTCCGCACCCGGCGGCAGCTTCGTCACCTCCGCATGGTGCCACTGCATCATCTTGAAGGAGGAGGGGAGGCCTCGCGTCATCGGATGGGCGAGGCCCAGGGCGTTGAGTTCCACCTTGCCGAAGCCCACTTCGGCGGCGCGAGCGAGGCCCACCTCACCGCCCGTGGCCTCGGCCAGAAGCTGGAGCCCCAGGCAGACACCCATGAAGGGACGGTTGCGGCTCACGGCCCATTCGCGGATGGCCGCCTTCTCGTCGACCAGCCACGGGTGTGCGTCGGTTTCCCACACATCCATCGCGCCGCCCATGACGAGCAGAAAATCATAAGGGGCGAGCGACGGTATCGTCTCACCCCTGTGCAGCATCACGACATCAACCTGCGCCCCCTGTTCCTCGAGGAAGCGGCCAAACAGGCCGGGCGGTTCGTCGTCCATGTGCTGGAAGGCAAGAGCGCGTCTGATCACGTGAGGGTTCCCGGAAGGCATATCAAACTGTCGAACGCGGGCACTTAATGGCTGCTCAGCGATTCTCAAGCTCGTAATTGCGGCAGCGATGGTCTAGGGACGTTTTCCCGGACAACTGTTGCAAGCATATGACACCTCTCCGCCTCATCTTCTCGGCGCTCCTGCCCTTTGCGGCGGGATATTTCATGTCCTACCTGTTGCGCGCGGTGAATGCCGTGGTGGCGCCGGACCTGGTGAGTGACCTTGCGCTTTCCCCCGGCCAGCTCGGCCTGTTGACGGCGGCCTATCTCGGGGCCTTCGCCTTGTTCCAGCTTCCGCTCGGTGTGCTGCTGGACCGTTACGGCCCGCGCAAGGTGCAGGCGGGGTTGTTGAGCATTGCGGCGCTTGGCTGCCTTGGCTTTGCCTTCGCGCCCAGTTTCGAAGGCCTGTTTGCGGCGCGCGCGGTCATCGGGCTTGGCTTTTCCGCGGGGTTGATGGCCAGCTACAAATCCTCGGCCACCTGGGTTCCCGCCGAGCGCCGTTCGCTGGCCAACACCGCCATCATGTCGATGGGGGCTTTGGGCGTCGTCGTGGCGACACAGCCCACCGAATATCTGGTTGGACTCATTGGCTGGCGCAATGCCTTCATCGTCTTCGCCGGGCTGATCATGCTCGCAGCATTGCTGATCCTCGCCGCTGCGCCACGCCGCGATACGGTCGGCGAGCCTGCGCCCTTCAAGGTGCAGTTCGGCCAGATGCTGGCCATTCTGAAGACGCCGCTCTTCTGGCGCGTCGCCCCGCTGCTGGGCCTCACCTCGGGCGTGCAGATCGGCATTCAGACCCTGTGGGCGGGCCCCTGGGCGCGCGATGTGCTGGGCCACAGCCGCGAGGAGGTGGCGCAGCATCTCATGCTGCTCGCCATCTGCTTCATGGTGGGCATCCTGTCGGTCGGCGTCATCGCCGACAGGCTGGGCCGGCGCGGCATCTCGCCCATGCAGGTGATGCTGGGTTTCAACCTTCTCTACTTCGCGGCCCAGGCCATCATCGTCCTGCGCATCGAAGCCCTTGCCTTTCCGGCCTGGGTGATGGTCGCCGCCTTCGGCCAGGTCGCGGTGCTGGCATTCCCGTGGTTTGCCGCGCGGATCGGCAAGGACCTGGCGGGCCGTGCCAATGCGTCCATCAACTTCGCGATGTTCGTCGCGGCCTTCGCCGCCCAATATCTGGTTGGGATCATCATCGGCCTGTTCCCGCAATCCGGTGCGGGCTATAGCCCGGAGGCCTACAGCTGGGCGCTGGGCCTGTTCCTTGCCGCGCAGATCCTCGCCTTTCTCTGGTATCTCTCAGGCTCGCCACACAAGGAGCGCAAAGCATGATCAATCCGGTGATCGCGGAAGTGACCCGCGGCGGCATCGTCGAAAGCCGCCACCGTGGTGCCTATGCGGTGGTCGATGCGTCAGGGCATGTGGTCGCGGCGGAAGGCGGGATCGCCGCCGCGGTCTATCCGCGCTCGGCGGTGAAGGCCTTCCAGTGCCTGCCCGTGATCGAGAGCGGTGCGGCGGACCGCTTCGGCTTCACTGATGAGGAGATTGCGCTGTGCTGCTCCTCGCACAACGGCGAACCGGAGCATGTGCGCGTGGCGCGCGCCATGCTGGCCAAGGCCGGCAATGATGAGGCGCTCTATGAATGCGGGGCGCACTGGCCGATTCACGAGGCCTCCAAATTCGCGCTGGTCCGGCATGGTGAAAACTGTGCCTGCGTCCACAACAACTGTTCCGGCAAGCATGCCGGCATGCTGGCGCTGGCGAGGCAGCTGGGCGCTGACCCGCAGGGCTACACGACGCCTGACCACCCGGTGCAGCGCGCCATCGCGGACGCGATGGGGCGGATGTGCGATGTCGATCTCGGGCAGCAGCCCATGGGCATCGATGGTTGCTCGGTGCCGACCTGGGCCATGCCGCTGAAGAACATGGCGCTGGGCTTCGCGCGCTTTGCCGCGCCGGGTTTCGCGCCCGGTCAGCGCATTCTAGGCGCGGTGCGCAAGCACCCCTTCATGGTGGCGGGCACGGGTGACTTCGACACGCTCATCATGGAGGCGGTACCGCGCCTCTTCGTAAAGACCGGGGCGGAGGGCGTCTATTGCGGCTGCATTCCGCATGCAGGCCTTGGCATTGCGCTGAAGGTGGATGACGGCGCCTCGCGCGCCTCCGAAGTGGCCATGGCCTCGGTGCTGGCGGGGCTTGATGTGTGGACGCCGGCGGAAAAGGCCGCCATCGACCGCTTCCGTCACCATGAGCTTGCCAATTGGCGCAAGATCGAGGTGGGCGAGGTGCGGGGGTTGAGGTTGTAGGGCCAGCCTATCAACTGCCCCTGCAAGTTCCACTCTCTCATCATGGCCGGGCTTGATGAGGGGGAAGGATGTGAGGCGCGGTGTCGGCTCTCGTTACCTACTCCGCCGCCCGTTGCGCGTAGCCGAGGCGCTGGTTCAGGCGGTCGAGCAGGGCGAGTGCGGCATCGGGGATCACCGTTCCGGGCGGGAAGACGGCGGCTGCACCCATGTCGAGGAGTGTCTGCACATCTTCGGGCGGGATCACGCCGCCGACCACGATCATGATATCGGGCCGGCCTGCCTGATCGAGTGCGGCCTTGAGCAACGGCACAAGCGTGAGGTGGCCTGCGGTGAGGGTGGAGACGCCCACGGCATGGGCCTGTCTTTCGACCGCCATCTTCGCCACCTCTTCGGGTGTTGCGAAGAGCGGGCCGATTTCCACATCGAAGCCCATGTCGGTGAAGGCGGAGGCGATTACTTTCTGCCCGCGGTCGTGGCCATCCTGCCCCATCTTGGCGACGAGGATGCGTGGCGGCCGCCCATCGGATTCCCTGAAGGCGGCAATCGCGTGCTCGGCCTTTTCGATCTTGTGCTTGTCTTTGGGTGTTGCCGTATAAACGCCCTTCACCGCGCGGATCGCCGGGGTATGGCGGTTGAACACCTGTTCCAGTGCCAGCGAGATTTCACCCACGGTTGCCTTGGCGCGCGCCGCGTCAACGGCGGCAGCGAGGAGATTGCCCTGTCCGGTCCGGGCAACGTCCGAGAGCTTCGCCAGCATGGCCTGCGTTTCGGCCTCATTCCGCTCGGCGCGCAGCCTTTGCAGCTTTTCGATCTGGCGAGCGCGCACGGCCGAATTGTCGACCTTCAGGATGTCGATCTTCGCATCGCCTTCAACCGTATACTTGTTCACGCCGATGACCGCCTGCTCGCCCATGTCGATGCGGGCCTGCGTGCGCGCGGCGGCCTCCTCGATGCGGGCCTTGGGAATGCCCGCCTCGATGGCCTTGGCCATGCCGCCCATCGCCTCGATCTCTTCGATATGCGCCCACGCCTTGGCGGCGAGGTCGGCGGTGAGGCGTTCGACGAAGTAGCTTCCGCCCCATGGATCGATCATGTTGCAGGTGCCCGCTTCCTGCTGCAGGAAGAGCTGGGTGTTGCGGGCGATGCGGGCGGAAAAGTCGGTGGGAAGTGCTAGTGCTTCATCCAGCGAATTGGTGTGGAGCGATTGCGTACCGCCCTGCGTCGCGGCCATCGCCTCGATGCAGGTGCGCGTCACGTTGTTGAAGACATCCTGCGCGGCGAGGCTCCAGCCGCTGGTCTGGCAATGGGTGCGCAAGCTGAGCGAACGCTCGTCCTTCGGGTCGAAGCGCTTGATGAGCTTGGCCCAGATCATGCGCGCGGCGCGCATCTTGGCGACTTCCATGAAAAAGTTCATGCCGATGGCCCAGAAGAAGGACAGCCGCGGCGCGAACTTGTCGATGGGAAGACCCGCCTCAACGCCGGCCTTGGCATATTCAAGGCCGTCGGCCAGCGTATAGGCAAGCTCGAGGTCCGCCGTGGCGCCCGCTTCCTGCATGTGGTAGCCGGAAATCGAAATCGAGTTGAACTTGGGCATCCGCTCGGATGTGTATCTGAAGATATCGGACACGATCTTCATCGACGCCTGCGGCGGATAGATGAAGGTGTTGCGGACCATGAACTCCTTCAGGATGTCGTTCTGGATGGTGCCTGCGAGCTTCTCGGGCGGCACGCCCTGTTCCTCGCCCGCCACGATGTAGAGCGCCATCACCGGCAGCACCGCGCCGTTCATCGTCATCGACACGGTCATCTGGTCGAGCGGAATGCCGTCGAACAGCGTGCGCATGTCATAGATCGAATCGATCGCCACGCCCGCCATGCCGACATCGCCCGCGACGCGCGGATGATCGGAGTCGTAACCGCGGTGAGTGGCGAGGTCGAAGGCGATGGAAAGCCCCATCTGGCCCGCCGCCAGGTTGCGGCGGTAGAAGGCGTTGGAATCTTCCGCCGTGGAGAAGCCCGCATATTGCCGGATGGTCCACGGTTGCGTGGTGTACATGGTGGGGTAGGGGCCGCGCAGGAAGGGAACCGCCCCCGGCCAGGTGTCAAGGAAGTCGATGCCCCGCATGTCCTCTGGCCCATAGGAACATTTGACGGCAATGCCTTCCGGGGTCTGCCAGTCATGGCCCGCGCAGCCCTCAACCGCCGAGGCGGCGAAAGGAATACCTGAGAAGTTTGGAAGACGGCTCATTACAGCACCTCCGTGTCGGGGGCATATTCCTTGGCCAGCGGATAGGCAGAAACGCCAATCATCGGCAGGCTGGCGGTGGAGGTGGGGTTAGGCTTCGGCCAGTCTCCGGCCTCCGCCTTCTGGAACACGGCCCAGGCGGCCTCGCACAGGCCCTGTGTGTAAGTTTCAATGTAACCAGCGCCAAGGGCGGGGTCGGCCACGCGCCAGAGGTTTGATTCTTCCGCCAGCACATTCTGCACATTGCGCGCGACACGGCGCGAGAAGTCGTTGGGCAGGCCCTGCGCCAGCGGGAAGGGCAGCACAGTGATCGAATCGGCCCCGCCCAGCGACGCGCCGAACACCGCAGCCGTGGCGCGGAGAATGTTCACATGCGGGTCCTTCGTGGCCATCATCCGCCAGGATGTTTCGGCGTGCAGCTTCAGCGATGCGTCCGGCAGGCCCGCAGCCTGCAGCACGCGCCGCCACAGAAGCCTGATGGCGCGGAACTTGGCGAGTGTCGCGAACATGTCCTGCGAGGCGGCCAGCGTGATGCCGACCGCCTTCACCACATGCAGGTCGTTCAGCGTGGTGAGGCGGCGCATGGCGGCTACGGCGGTGGCAAGCGTTGCGCCAAGCTCTTCTGCCTCCGTGGCGCCTGCCTCATGCCAGCTGCGGCCATCGGCTTCCATGTAGGGGCCGGCGTAGCCAAGCCTTGCGAGTTCGGCGGCATCATCAGGCGAGGTGACGGCGAAGGAAATGGTAAGGCGTTCGGGGTCGATCGGCTGGCGGGAGATCAGATCGGCGAGTGCCATCGAAGTGCTGCCCTCCACCTTCAGCCCCACGGCATGGAGGTGCACGCCCTGCAGCACGCGGCCGAGGCGGGCGGGATCAAAGCCGATGCCGCGTGCCGTCACCGCATCATTGGAAACCAGCACGAGGCCAGTGACACCGTTCGACAGATCGGCGAGTGCCTGCTCATTGGCGCGCGCCGCATCCGGGTGGTCCACCCGCTGGGCGATGATCCATGGCGCATGCATGGCACGGGCGGCGCGATGGCCGCTCACCTGCCCGTAGAGCGGTTCGAGGCGGATGCCATCGGCGGAGGACTTGACGAGCTTGTCCTCGAAGGACGCGCCTTTCAGCACGGCCTCCACCCGCTTCAGCCAGTCGGCGCGGGTCAGCCCCGGAAAATCCGCCGCGAGAGAGAGATCAGTCATCCACGCACACTCATGTTGCAACTGCGAAATTTGTAGCGAAGAGCGGCGGATACCGCAAACCGCCCTTTGTCTAATCCTGGATTTCCGCGACGACAGCGGCGCCATCCGCCAACTGGTCGGAGGGGTGGAGGATGACCCGCTCCCCTGCGGAGAGGCCCGACGTCACCTGGGCGAATGCGGCGTTGCGCCGGCCCAGTTCGAGGCGGCGCAGCTCCGCCTTGCCATTTCTTTCCACATAGGCGGCCCAGTTGCCGCCCTCCCGGAACAGGGCGGCCAGCGGAACGGCGATGATGTTCCGGCCCTCCCACACAGCAATCCGCGCCACGACGCGGAAGCCATCGCCGGGCCTCGGCTGGGCGGCGGTGCCGTCAAGGTCGAGGATGACCGCCACCCTCTGCTCCTCGATGCCGAGGGCTGAAACCTTGGTCGTGGCCGAAGGCTCCACCCGCCGGACACGGGCCGTGAGCGGCGGGCCGCCCCAATTATCGATTACCGCGGTCGCGCCCGGCTTCACCTCCACCGCATCACGCGAGAGAATATCGGTCATGATTTCGATGCGGCTGGGGTCGCCGATCTCCATCAGCGGGGTACCGGCCTGCACCACCTGTTCGCTCTCGGTGAGCACGCGCAGAATGCGGCCGCTGGCGGGGGCGCGGATTTCGGTGCAGCAGGGCCCCTCACTGGAGCCATTCTCGATGAGAGCGGCCTCCGCGCGCTGCAACTCACGCTGGCGCACGGCGAGGGCGGCGCTGGCACTGTCGCGGTCTGCCGCGCCGGTTTCCACATCGAGCTTTGCCTTGTCCATAGCGCGCTCGGAAATCGTGCCCTGGCGCGAGAGGCGTTCGGCGCGGGCCAGCTCCGCCCTCAGGAACGTCAATTGCGCTTCGGATTGTTTCAGTTCCGCTTCGGCAAGGCTCACGGCTGCGCTGGCGGCGGCCACGGCGGCTTCCGCCACCCGCTTCAGGCGCAGGTCGAGAAGGCCTGGCGCGGCGGGCCTGATCGAGGCGACGACAGTCTCGTCCTTCACCACGGCATCGCCTGCATGAAGGCCGACCCGCAACAAATGACCCGCGATCGGTGAGGACACACTGAACACCTCACGGATGCGGGCCTTGCCTTCCTCCTCAACGCTCACCATCAGGTCCTGCGTTTTGATGGTTGCGGTTTCCACCGGCAGTGGCCGCGGCCAGAAAGCCCAGGCCAGAGCCGAAGCGGCACCCAGCAGAACCGCAAATGTGATCAGCCGCCGCAGCATGTCATTCCCTCGTCTTCAGAACTTCGATCATGTTGAGCCGGTCGATCCTTCGGCGCACCACCAGTCCCGAGAGTGCGGCGGCGCCAAACACGATCAGGCTGGCCCATGCATAGACCTCGCGGTTCACCACCATCGGCACGCGGTAGAGTTCGGAACGGAAGGCTTCGACCATGGTAAAGGCGAAAGCATAGCCGAGAAGCCAGCCCAAAGGCTGCGCCACGATGACCACCACGGCAAGCTCTCCGAGCAGCAGTGCTGAAACCTCGCCGCGGGTGAAGCCCAGGACCCGGAGGCTCGCCATCTCCCGCCCCTGTTCCGACAGCGATATGCGCGCAAAGTTATAGACCACGCCGAAGGCGATGATGGCAGCCAGCCCGGCATAGACGGTGATCATGATGTTGACGTTTTCCGCCATTGTGTCGCGGAACATCTGGAGTGCGGCATATTGCAGTGACAGGAAACTGGCGGCGGGTGTTTCCTTGAGTGCGGCAAACAACTGTTCCTGTTGTGCCCCATCGAGCATGAGGTAGGCGCCGGAGATCACGCTGCCTTCATCCAGCATGCGGTTCATCGCCGTGAGGTTCATGTGGGCGGCGAGGCCAATGTAACCCGCGGTGATGGCCGATACCGGCAGCAGCACGGTCTTCCGTTTGCCCTCCAGCACCTCGATCTCCACCATGTCACCAACGCGCAGGTTCAGCACATCGGCCAGCGCCTGTGAGATGAAGACCCCTTGGGCCGGCAGGTCCAGCGGTACGAGCTTGCGGTCGAGCACGCGCGACAGGCCTGCGCCCGGGGCCTTGCCCACCAGCGGCAGCCGCCGCTCCGCCGGGCCGTTGCGGAATTTCGCATCGATGCTGCGGAAGGGCTCGGCGGTCAGCACGCCGGGCAGGCGGCGCGTCTCGAACAGGGCGCTCAAGGGGCGTTCGCCGGTGTAGGTGATGGCGGCATCCTGCCGGTCGCTCTGCCGGAAGGTCACGTCGATCATGTATTCGATCGAGCCGAAGGACCAGAGCGAGCCAACGAGGATTGCCACCGCAAGTGCCATGCCCAGAATACCGCTCGCGGTCCGCAACGGCCGATGGGCCAGATGCCGCAGGATGATCACGTTCGACTGGCGGAGCAGTGGTGGAAGCCGGAGCATTCCCCCCATCAGCCTGCGGTAGCGGGCCGGGGCAGGGGGCGCCATGGCGACGGCGGGCGACAGCCATGCCACCTCCCGCACCGCCTTCACGGCACCCATAAGGGCGGCGGCATAGGTGGCACCCGCCGCAACCGCAAAAACCTCTGGGTTGCGGCTGAACACGAGGAATGGAAAGCTGAAGAAGCGCGCATACAGCCTCGTCATGCCGATGCCGAGCCAGACCCCGGCCACCACGCCGATGGCGATGCCCAGAATGGCGATCAACGTCACGAAGCCCGCATAGTGCCGCACGATGTCCCATGCGGCGTAACCCATCGCCTTCAGAAGTCCGATCTGCTCGCGCTCCAATGCAACGAGGCGGGAGAGCGTCATGTTGACGAGAAAGGCGGAAACGACAAGGAAGATCGGTGGCAGGATCCGGCTCATCGCTTCGAGCTGGTGCAGTTCGGCGTCGAGGAAGGCATGCGATTGCTGGTCCTTGCGGCCATAGGCGCCGCGCCCGCCATAGCGTTCGAGCATGCTGTCGAGCGCCGCCATCACTTCTTCCGCATTTGCGCCAGGCACGAGGCGCAGGGATACGTCGTTGAACGCGCCATCGAGGCCGTAGGCCGCCGCCAGCGCTTCTTCCGGCATCCAGACGATTCCGAATCGCCGTTCATCCGGCATCAGGGCGCCCGGCCCGAGGGCATAGATGAATTCGGGCGAGAGCCCGGTTCCAGCCACCGTCACCGGGCGCTTCCGGCCATTGATCAGTATACGGATCGTGCTGCCTTCCTTCAGCCCATGGGCCGTGGCGAAGCCGGCGCTGATCACCGCTTCGCGCGTGCTGTCCCGTTCCGGCAGGCGGCCTGAGCGCAGGTGCAGCCGGTTCAGGCTCTGGCCGCCGGGTGGTATCGAAACGAGGAGGACGGAAGCGGGTTCCGCCATGCCGTCCAGATCGGCCAGCGCCACTTTCACGATGCGGGTCTCAACCGCCGCCACGCCGTCGAATGCCGCGATGTCGCCCCTGAGCATGAGGGGCGCACGCGTCAGGCTGGAGAAGACATCGGCGAAGCGGTTGGTTTCATAATAGTGCTGGCGGGTGGTCAGCAGTGAATCATGCGCACCGGCGCCCAGGATGAGGGTGGCGACGCCGGCCGCCATGACAAGGGCGATGGCCAGCGCCTGGGCCCAGAGGCGGCGCAGATCCCGCATCAGCTTGATGTCGAGCGCGCGCATCACCAGCTCACCTCCGAGGGCTGTTTGCGTGTTGCGTTGCGCTGTTCGGAGGCGATGGTGCCGTTGGCGAAACGCACCACGCGGTCGGCGATGGCTGCAATCGCCGCATTGTGGGTGATGACGAGCGTGGTGGCACCGGTTTCCGTACTGACCTTCACCAACGCCTCCAGCACCTTGATGCCGGTGGCCGAATCGAGTGCGCCTGTCGGCTCATCGCACAGCAGGACATCCGGCCGTTTGGCGATGGCGCGGGCAATCGCCACCCGCTGCTGCTCGCCACCGGAGAGTTGGGCCGGAAAATGGTCCATGCGGTCCTGAAGGCCGACCAGCACCAGAGCCTCCTCGGGCGTCAGCGGGTGGCGGGCAATCTCTGTCACCAGGCGGACATTCTCACGCGCGGTGAGACTGGGCACCAAATTGTAGAACTGAAAGATGAAGCCGACATGGTCGCGCCGGTAGCGCGTCAGCTGGGCCTCGCTCTGGAGGGTCAGGGCGTGGTCGCGGAACCAGGCGTCCCCCGCGCTTGCCGTATCGAGGCCACCGATGATGTTGAGGAAGGTCGACTTGCCCGACCCCGAGGGGCCGAGGATGACGATGAACTCTCCTGCCCGCGCTTCGAAATCCACACCACGCAGAGCCTGCACCTCCACCTCGCCCGTGCGGTAGGACTTGCACAGGCCCCTGATCCGGAAGACGGGGGCGTCAGGCTTGGTCATGTCGCCCATGACTTTGGGCGCTCCAGGGCCCGGCGGTCATTGACCCCGGTCAAACCCAGCGTCAGGCCTTACACATAGCCGGAAAGGCCCGGAATGGACCCTGCCACTTCCTTCACCAGCTGCGGGCCGGCCTTTTCCTTGGCGTAGTCGAGCGTGATGCTGCCCAGCGCCTTGATCTGGTCCATCGAGAGGCCAGCGGCGCTGAGCTTGGAAACGGCCGCCAGAGGGCCACCCATCATGCCGCCTGCCAGCATGCCGAGCAGGCCGCCGCCGCCCCGGCCAGCGCCGTCGCCGCCCTGTTCACGGGCGAGGTCAGCCGCACCCGGCAGCTTGCCGAACAACTCGCCGACCTTGTTCTGGTTACCCTGCGTCTGGATGAGGTTCAGCATGATGCCGAGGGCTTTCGTCACCTTCTCCTGCGGCAGCCCGGTTGCCGCCATGATCCTGTCGATGAGGTCCTGCATTGTGTGATCCCGCTCAGTCGTTGCGTAAGCTGTGGCTATATAGCAATAAGGGTCGCAGCAAGCGATCATTTGGAGGGAAGCCCCAGCATGTCCGACGGCACCATCTTCATCGGCCAGAGCGAGAAGCGCGAGGAACTGTTCCTGTCCATGGCAAACCGCCACGGCCTTGTCACTGGCGCCACAGGCACCGGCAAGACAGTCACCCTGCAGATCCTTGCGGAAGGCTTCTGCGATGCCGGCGTTCCGGTCTTCGCGGCGGATGTGAAGGGTGATCTCTCCGGCATCGCCATGGCGGGAGAGCCGAAGGACTTCCTGATCGAGCGCGCCCAGAAAATGGGTTTCGACGATTATGGCTTCGAGGCCATCCCGACGATCTTCTGGGACCTGTTCGGCGAGCAGGGCCACCCCATCCGTACCACGATCTCCGACATGGGCCCGCTCATGCTCTCCCGCCTCATGGGATTGACGGAGGCGCAGGAGGGTGCCCTCAACATCGCCTTCCGCATCGCCGACAAGGAGGGCCTCGCCCTTCTGGATCTCAAGGACCTGCGCGCCCTGCTGAAGGAGCTGGCCGAGCGCGGCAAGGAGATCTCGACCGAATACGGCAATGTGGCCGCGCCCACCATCGGCGCCATCCAGCGCCGCCTCGTGGTACTCGAGGAGCAGGGCGGCAACAAGTTCTTCGGCGAACCCGCACTCGACATCCGGGACTTCATGCGCACCACGCGCGACGGGCGCGGCTACATGAACGTGCTGGCCGCCGACAAGCTGATCAACGCGCCGCAGCTCTATGCCACCTTCCTGCTGTGGATGATGTCCGAACTCTTCGAGCGCATGCCTGAGGTGGGCGATCCTGACAAGCCGAAGATGGTGTTCTTCTTCGACGAGGCGCATCTCCTGTTCGCCGAAGCCCCGCCCGGGCTGATCCAGAAGATCGAGCAGACGGTGAAGCTGATCCGCTCCAAGGGCATCGGCATCTATTTCGTGACGCAGAACCCGCTCGACATTCCCGAGAGCGTGCTGGCGCAGATGGGCAACCGCGTGCAGCATGCCTTGCGTGCCTATACGCCGCGCGAGCAGAAGGCGGTGGCGACTGCCGCGTCCACCTTCCGCCCCAACCCCGCCTTCCGCACGGAGGAGGCCATCACCCAGCTCGGCAAGGGCGAGGCGCTGGTCTCGGTGCTGGACCTCAAGGGCGTTCCCACCATGGTGGAGCGCACCATGGTGCGCCCGCCCTCCAGCCGCATGGGGCCGATCACCCCGGAAGAGCGCCAGAAGATC
>JBIIGF010000344.1:0-3501 GCA_044236665.1 Aestuariivirga sp.
GACGGCTCGAAACCACGGGTGCGCTCAAACTGGCCAATGGTGGCAGTGTCGATGTCATGGCAGATGCCGATACCTCGGTGATGCCGCCCGTCACGCGGCTCTCGCTCAAGGCCGAGAACATCGACGCCGCGCCGCTGATCACCGCTGCGACCGGCCTCGCGCTGGTCAGCGGAACGGGTTCGCTCTCCGCCGACGTCACCGCACAGGGCCAGACGCAGGAGGAAATGACCGGTACGCTCAAGGGCGTTGCCGCCTTCGCGCTGGGTGGGGGGCAGATCGCCGGGGCCGATCTTCCGGGCCTTGCCAGCGCCGTGCGGGAGCGTATCCTCGAGGGCTGGGGCGCAGCCGACGCCAGCACGGCCTTCACCGCCTTCACCGGCGGGGCCAGCATCGCGGACGGCATCGCAACCTTCCGTACACTGACTGTCGAGACGCCGCCGATCGCCTTCACCGCAAGCGGGACCATCGACCTCCTGCGCCGCGCTGCCGACCTCCAGGTCACGCCGGAGGCAGGCGAGGTGCCGCTGCTTCCGGTGCCGGTCATCGTCAGGGGCAAGTGGGATTCGCCAAGGATCTATCCCGACATCCCGCGCATTCTCGAAAACCCGGAAGGCGGCTTCGCCCGCCTGAAGGAACCCGCTGCCGTTGTCCCGCCCGCCGGGAGCGATTGATGAAAACCGCGAGGACGGGCATGATGCAGCGATGATCCGCATTCAAGAGAAGCCTTTCGATGCCGCCGCCGAACTCGCCGCCCTGAAGGCGGGGCATACCGGCATTGGCGGCACGGTGATGTTCCTCGGCACCGTGCGCGATCTCTCGCACGGGAAGGATGTGCGCGCCATGACGCTGGAGCACTATCCCGGCATGACGGAAAAGGCGCTGGCCGACATCGAGGCCGAAGCCCTGAGACGCTGGCCCATCGATGCGTCGCTCATCATCCATCGCTATGGCCGGCTGGAACCGGGCGAGGATATCGTTCTGGTCATCGCCGCCTCTGCCCACCGCGAGGCTGCCTTCGAGGCCTGCCACTTCCTGATCGACTGGCTGAAGACCAAGGCACCGTTCTGGAAGCTCGAGGAAAACGACGGCGGTGCAAGCTGGGTTGCCGCAAGGGACAGCGACGAGGACGCGGCGGCCCGCTGGGAGAAGGCCAGGCCTTGAGCTTCCGGCGCAAGCCCGCACGCGCGCGGCCCTTGTGGCGAAGCCTCGTGGATGGCGCGGCCGTGCTCGTCCTTGCGGCCATGTCCATTCTGGCGGCGCGGGAAGCGGGCATCCTGCCGGATATACAGAACAACGCGACCGGCCGTTTCACCGCCATCGATGGCGACTCGCTGCGCAAGGGTGATCAGGAGTACCGCCTCCACGCCATCGACGCGCCGGAACTGCACCAGACCTGTCAGCGCGCCGATGGCAGCGACTATGCCTGCGGGCGCGAGGCGCGGCAGCACTTGGCGCGGCTGACCGGCTCAGGCCCGGTCACCTGCCGGGTTCTGGAGACGGACCGCTACCAGCGCCTCGTGGCCGAATGCCAGGCAGACGGAGGCAGCATCAACGATGCCATGGTGCGTTCGGGTTGGGCCTTGGCCTACCGCCGCCATGGGCAAGAGCATGCCGCCGCCGAGGCCGAAGCCCGCAAGGCCCGCCGCGGCCTCTGGCAGGGCCGTTTCGAAACGCCGGAAGACTGGCGCAACGCCAACCGTGATTCATTGAAACGCAGCAGCCTTCTCGGTGAGATGCTGCCAGATGACTGAGCGCTTGCCTGACTCCGGATCAAGCGAACACAAAGGCCTGGAAAACATGACGGAGGCCGTCGGCCAGACATTCTTCGCCAGAAGCGCGCTTGATGTGGCAGCCTTCATGATCGGGCTCGAACTGACGCTCGATGGCGTGGGCGGGATCATCGTCGAAACCGAAGCCTATCTTCCCGATGATCCGGCCTCGCATAGCTTCCGCGGCCTGACGGCGCGCAATGCCAGCATGTTTGCCGGGCCGGCTACGAGTTATGTTTACCGCATTTATGGCATGCACTGGTGCCTCAACGCCGCCTGTCTTCCCGGTTCCGCCGTGCTGATCCGCGCCCTCGAACCGACCGCGGGCGTGGACAGGATGCAGGCACGCCGCGGCACCGCCGACATGCGCCAGCTTTGTTCAGGCCCCGGCAAACTGGCGCAGGCGCTTGGCATCAACCGCGCGCAGGATGGCGTGCCGATGACGGAACCGCCCTTCACCCTGAGGCAGGCCCGGCACCGCCCGCCACTGGTGACCGGCCCGCGCATCGGCATTCGTCAGGCCGCCAGCCTGCCCTGGCGCTTCGGCGAAGCGGGATCGCCCTATCTCAGCAGACGCTTTGGCTGAGACGCGCCGCTACGACCCATCACGGGAAGCAATCCGGATAGGCCTCCTCCAGGTCGCCTTCGGTCTTTCCGTCAGGAAGTTGCAGATCACCGTCATGGGCAAAAATCCGGCTGTCATCCATACACGTCAGCGACTGATAACCGGCATCGAAGGCCGCCGGGATCGAGGTGGGTCCGGTCCAGCCGTTGAACGTGATACTCGATTGTCCATCAAGCCGGACATCACCCGCGCCGGATTTCTTGATCAGGGACCCGGTCATGACAGTCCGTGCCTCGGTCGCTGAAAGCGCGTAATCGGCCTCACTTGCCAGGGTGACGCCAATGAGCATGAGGTCGGACAACATGGTGGACAGTGCCGTTCCCCTGGAGAGAACATCAATGGCGCCGGCTGCCACGAAATTCCTGGCGCGGAAGGTGCAGAGATTGGCCAGGATACCGGTGCCGCCGGTATTCCTCACCGTGACTTTTCCAGTACCATCGACCTTGATGGAAAGATTGCTGCCGTCACCGCATGACACGGCGGACATCGTCGAAGACCCATTGGAGATGACGGACGAATAGCCAATCTTGGGATCGAAGTGGGCGAGCACCGAAGGGCGGCCAAAAATCTCCAGCGTTGATGCGTTGTAGACGCCCACCGCTTCGCCGGAACCGCCGCGCACCACGCTGTTGAAGATCCGCCCGCTGCTGGCATTGGCGATTTCCAGCGCAACCTCCGCATTGCCGCCGGTGATCGTGCTTCCATAGACAAGCAGGGAGGAACTGTTGGCAGACACGACGACATTCGTCGCTGCCGCAGTATTGGTGACCTTCATCTGCTCCAGCGTAAGATCGCCCTTGTTCAAAACGACCGGCAGACTGGTCTTGCCGCTGGGCGGCTTCAGTTCGGCCTTGCCCTTTCCGCTCAGCGTGATGGATTTACCCGCCGGAACTTCGATCAACTCGAGACATGTGCCAGAAACCTGAATGATGGTCTGAACACCCGGCACGGCACTGTCGATCGCTGACTGTAGTTTTGCCCGTGGACAGTTCACCGTGACCGACACCGACTGTGCCGCAAGGGATGGCTGGGCCACAACGAGCATCACGGCAATCGGGGCACAACAACAAGCAAGGCGACTGAATAGATGCATGTTTCCTCCAGGCG
>JBIIGF010000523.1:0-3500 GCA_044236665.1 Aestuariivirga sp.
AGCTCGAGGACACGATCCGCAGCTTCGCCGCGATCGTCTCCGGCCAGTACGACCACCTGCCGGAAGCCGCCTTCTACATGGTCGGCACGATCGAGGACGCGGTGAAGAAGGGCGAAAGCCTGAAGGCCGCGGCGTAATCATTGCCCTCAAACGCCAAGCGCGCGCATGCGCGCGCTTGGCTTCGCCGCGCCGCTGGTGTTCCCGGCGGCGCTGGCGAGTGGGCGGCGCCGGCCGCTATGCGGCCGGACCCTCGCAACTCGGCCTCCACGCGTGGGGGTTGGGCTTGCTGTTGGTGAGGTAGGGGACTGCTGATGGCGACCTTCCAGCTTGAACTCGTGAGTCCCGAGAAGCTCCTGCTGAGCCGCGCCGTCGAGATGGCGGTACTGCCGGCGACTGAGGGCGAAATGGGCGTGCTGCCCGGCCATGCACCAATGATCGTGGCCCTCCGCGGCGGCGTCATCAGCGTGACCGAGGGTGGCCAGGTGACCGATCGCCTTTTCGTCGGCGGCGGTTTCGCCGAGGTGACGCCCGATCGCTGCACCGTCCTGGCGGATGAGGCGACGCCGGTCGCACAAATCTCCCGCACCGACGCCGAGGCGCGCATTCGCCAGGCGGAGGACGCCTACAACGCCGCCGCCGGCGACACGCCTGAAAAGCGCGATGCCGCGATGGCGACGCTGCTGTCGGCTCGCGCGATGCTGGCGGCCGCGCAGGCGGCCTGACGGCCACATCCCGTCGCGCGCGCCGCAGTTGGCGCTTGAAACCGGAAGCCGTCCGCAAAACATCATGTCGCGGACGACTTTCGCGTTTCAGGGGGACCGATGAAGCACTGGCGGATCGACCAACTGGCCTGGGATCGCTTCGACCCTTCCAAGGTGGATCCGGAGGTGGTGCCGCTGGTCAAGGCTGCCGCGATGGTCGAACGCAATGGCGGCGACTACGCGCTGTATCTCAACTCCGTCTTCCACGACGATCCGCATTTCCAGGCCGCCGCCGATGCCTGGGCGGTGGAGGAAGTGCAGCATGGCGATGCGCTCGGCCGCTGGGCGATGCTCGCCGATCCGGGCTGGGATTTCCTCGCGGCCTTCGATCGCTATCGCGAAAGCTACAAGATCGACACCAGCGCCGACGCCTCCATCCGCGGCAGCCGCAGCGGCGAATTGGTGGCGCGCTGCATGGTGGAGACCGGGACCTCCTCCTACTACACCGCGCTGGGAGAGGCCTCTGCCGAGCCGGTGCTGCAGGAGATCTGCCGGCAGATCGCGGCCGACGAATACCGCCACTTCAAGCTGTTCTATGACCATCTGCGCCGCTACCTGGCGCGGGAGAACCTGTCCTTCGTGCAGCGGCTGAAGATCGCCGCCGGCCGCATCGGCGAAAGCGAGGATGACGAACTCGCCTATGCCTTCCATTGCTCCAACGAGCCGCCGGGCACGCCGTATGACCATGACCGCTGCATCGCCGGCTATATGGGCCGGGCGATGGGCTACTACCGCTTCCCGCATATCGAGCGCGGGATGGGCATGATCTTCAAGACGATCGGCCTGGAGCCGCGAGGCCGCCTGTCCGACCTGGCCGCCAAGGGCGCGTGGCGGCTGCTGCAATGGCGGCGCGAACGCTACCGCCAGGCGCTGGTCAAGGCCGCCAACGAGAACGCCACCGCCCCGCGCGCGGCGGCGTAGGCTTCCAGTAAAGCCGCGTCCGGGCGCGGTGCCCGGACGCGGCACTTCGGCCTATGCGGCGTTCAGAGCCTTCCACACGCTTTCCGGCGTCGCTGGCATGTCCACCACCTTGCCGCCCAGCGCATCCACCAGCGCGTTGATGACCGCTGGCGGCGAGCCCACCGCGCCGGCTTCCCCCGCGCCCTTCACGCCCAGCGGGTTGGTCTCGCAGGTCACCTCGATCAGGTCGACGTCGATATCCGGCAGGTCGTCCGCGCGCGGCACCGCGTAGTCCATGAAGGAGGCCGACAGCAGCTGCCCGCTGCCATTGTCGTAGGAGGTGCGCTCCATCAGCGCCTGGCCCAGCCCCTGCGCCACGCCGCCGTGCACCTGGCCGCGCACGATCAGCGGGTTCAGCGCATGGCCGACATCGTCCACCACGATATAGCGCGGCACGCTCACCACGCCGGTCTCGGGGTCCACCTCCACCTCTGCCACGTGGCAGCCATTGGGGAAGGTGTGCGCCTCGATCTTCGCGGTCTCCATCGCGTCCAGCAGGATGGCGGATTGCCCCGCCGCCACGCGCCGGCGCTGCGCCGCCGCCAGGTCGAGGATGCCAACCGCGCGATCCGTGCCCGCCACCGCGAAGCGGCCTTCCGCCGGGGTGAACTCGATATCGGCGACGGCGGCTTCCAGATGCTCGGCGGCGGCCTGCTTGCCCTTCTCCACCACGCTCGCGGTCGTCACCAGGATCGCCTGGCCTTCGGAATAGAGGCTGCGCGCGCCGCCCGTGCCGCCGCCATCGGGCAGCGTCTCGGAATCGCCCTGCTTCACGCGGATCTTCTCCAGCGGCACGCCCAGCTCGTGATGCGTCAGCATCGCATAGGCGGTCTCGTGGCCCTGGCCGGTGGATTGCGTGCCGACATAGACATCGACCATGCCGTCATCGGCGAAGACCACCTTCGCATTCTCGGTCGCGCTGCCGCCGGTGGCCTCCAGGTAGTAGGCGACGCCGATGCCGCGCTTCTTGCCGCGCGCGGCGGCCTCCGCCCGGCGCGTCTCGAAGCCGTTCCAGTCGATCTTCTTGAGCGCGGTGCCGAAGAGCTGCGCGAAATCGCCGCTGTCGTAGCGCTGGCCCATGGCGGTGACGTAGGGCATCGCCGATTGCGGCACCATGTTCCGCCGGCGCAGCTCGATGCGGTCGATGCCGAGTTCCCGCGCCGCGGTGTCGATCAGCCGTTCCACCAGATAGTTCGATTCCGGCCGGCCCGCGCCGCGATAGGCGTCCACCGGCACGGTGTTCGTCAGCACGCCGAGGACATTGGCATGGATCGCCTCGAACCCATAGACGCTGGCCAGCACCTTGGTGCCGGCGCCGGTCGGGATGAAGGGCGCGAAGGTGTTCAGATAGGCGCCCATATTCGCCCAGTTCTTCGTCCGCAGCGCGAGGAAGCGGCCATTCCCATCCGTCGCCAGCTCGCCCAGCGTGATGTTGTCGCGGCCATGCGTGTCGGAGAGGAAGGCTTCCGTCCGCTCGCTGGCCCATTTCACCGGGCGGCCCACCTGGCGCGCGGCGAAGGCGACGAGCACATGTTCGGCGTAGAGATACAGCTTCATGCCGAAGCCGCCACCGACATCGGGCGTCACCACCCGCACCGTCGCGGGATCGATCTTGAACACCACATTCGCCAGAAGGTTGCGGACCAGCCAGGAGCCCTGGGTGTTGGTGTGCAGCGTCAGCCGGTCGCCCTCCCACGCCGCCACCGCCGCGCGGGCTTCCATGCTGGCGACGACGACGCGGTTGTTCACCACCGTCAGCCGCGTGACATGCGCCGCGCG
>JBIIGF010000345.1:0-3497 GCA_044236665.1 Aestuariivirga sp.
CCGTTGCCGTGCATCTGGCCGTTGATCAGGCGCTTCCGGCGGTTCTCGACATGATCGAGCACGGTGGCGACCTGCGCGAGTGTTGCCTTGATCTCCGCTGACAGTTCATTGCCGGCAAATCCGCCGGGGAATTCTTCCACGATGAAGCCTGTGGACAGCGCGCCCGACTGCCAGCGCGGATTCTCCATGATGGCCGAGAGGAAGGGCACATTGTGCTGGATGCCCTCGATGTAGAAACCATCGAGCGCGCCCGCCATGGCGGTGATCGCCGCGGCGCGCGTCGGCGCATGGGTGCAGAGCTTGGCGATCATCGGATCATAGTAGATCGAGATTTCACCACCCTCGTAAACGCCCGTATCGTTGCGGATGGTGACGCCATCCGCCAATTGCTCCGCTGGCGGACGATACTTGACGAGGCGGCCCGTCGAGGGAAGGAAGTTACGGTAAGGATCTTCGGCATAGATTCGGCTTTCGACGGCCCAGCCCTTCAGCGTCACATCCGACTGCTTGATGCTGAGTTCCTCACCCGCCGCCACGCGGATCATCTGCTCCACAAGGTCGATCCCGGTGATGAGTTCGGTGACCGGATGCTCCACCTGCAGGCGGGTATTCATTTCGAGGAAGAAGAACGACCGGTCCTGCCCTGCCACGAATTCCACCGTTCCGGCGGAATCATAATTCACGGCCTTGGCCAGCGCCACGGCCTGTTCGCCCATGGCCTTGCGGGTCTTCTCGTCGAGCAGCGGCGAGGGCGCCTCTTCGATGACCTTCTGGTTGCGGCGCTGGATCGAGCATTCGCGCTCGCCCAGATAGATCACGTTGCCGTGCTTGTCGCCCAGCACCTGGATTTCGATGTGGCGCGGGTTGACGATGAATTTCTCGATGAACACCCGGTCATCGCCGAAGGAGGACTTCGCTTCCGACTTGGCGCGGGTGAAGCCTTCCTTCACCTCCGCTTCCGAATAAGCAATGCGCATGCCCTTGCCGCCACCACCGGCGGAGGCCTTGATCATGACGGGATAGCCGATTTCGGTGGCGATCTTCACCGCCTCGTCGGCATCCTCGATGATGCCCATGTAGCCGGGAACGGTGGACACCTTGGCGGCGGCCGCCGCCTTCTTGGACTCGATCTTGTCGCCCATCGCATCAATCGCGCCGGGGTTGGGGCCGATGAAGGTGATGCCTGCGGCAGACAGGGCCTTCGGGAAGGCGGACCGCTCGGACAGGAAGCCATAGCCCGGATGGACGGCCTCCGCCCCGGTCTTCTGGCAGGCCTCCACGATCTTGTCGATCAGCAGGTAGGACTGGGCTGCAGCGGGCGGCCCGATATGCACCGTCTCATCGGCCATTTCCACATGCAGCGCGCGCGCGTCGGCGTCCGAATAGACGGCAACCGTCCTGATGCCCATCTTGCGGGCGGTCTTGATGACGCGGCAGGCGATTTCACCGCGGTTGGCAATCAGAATTTTCTTGAACATGGAACCCCAAATCCTTGACGCCCGCGGTTCTAGCCGGAAGCCCCCGCCCCGGCAATCACACCAAAGGCGGGAGGTGAAAACCACCAAACTTTCCGCCACAGGCTCCCGTTCTTGCGCTATAGGCCAGCCCATGAGCGAGCCAAACGACATCATTTACGGCGTCCACCCCGTGGCGGAGGCGCTGAAGAACCCGAGGCGCAAGATCTATTCGCTGAAGGCCTCGAAAAACGCAGCCGACCGGCTGGCGGAAGAGATCGCGGCGCGCGGGCTAACCCCCGAAATCGTCCATCCCAATGTGCTGGACCGGGCGCTGGGGCCGGATGCCGTCCACCAGGGCTTGCTGATCGAGGCGAAGGCGCTCGCCCAGCCCCGCCTCGATCAGATCGAAAAATCAGGCATCGTCGTGTTGCTCGACCAGGTGACCGACCCCCATAATGTTGGAGCGATCCTCAGAACCTGCGCCGCCTTCAACGTCACCGCGCTGGTCGCCACAGCGCGCCACAGCCCGGAGGCCTCGGCCGTGCTGTTCAAGAGCGCGTCGGGCGCTTATGAGCACGTGCCCTTCGTGAAGGTCACGAACCTCTCCCGCGCCATGGCGGAGCTCAAGGACTACGGCTTCCGCATCCTGGGCCTCGACAGCGAGGCGCCTGAAGACATCGCGGCCGTGGACCGCACGCCCCCCGTCGCCATCGTACTGGGAGCGGAAGGCAAGGGCCTCCGCCAGTTGACGCGGGAGAGTTGCGACCATCTCGTCAGGCTCGACATGAACGGCCCGATCCGCAGTCTCAACGTCTCCAACGCCTGCGCGGTGACGCTCTACGCGCTCACCCGGCAGATTACTTAGCGTAAATACCGGCGAGGAACACAAGGTCGCCATGGAGAACAAACCATGACGTCTTGCGCGCCAACTCGCTCGTGACCGGATCCGGCCAAGTATAATTGAACCAGGCGCCCTCCGGCGTGGCCTGGGCGCTCATATCCTCAGCGAACTTGACGCCGGTGGAGTCCTGGATGTCCTTCAGCAGGGTGCCGACGAGCTTGGGGTTCGCCGCGTGGGCCAACACCTTCGCATCCGGCCCGCGTGACTGGACGACGATATAGACCTCGCCATCCTGGAAGCCCGACGCCTTACCCTCATTGAAGATCGCCAATGCCGCTTCGCCCTTTTCGTCATAAAGGGCGATGGCTTTCGCCACCATGTCCTTGGCCTGTTGCTCCGTCGCGGCCGAGGCCTGCCCCGGCAGCACCGCCGCCAGCATTGCACAGGCAACGCCAGCCATGATTGCCCGTCTCCGCGTCACGCCCGTGATAAGCTGCATTCCGTCCCTCCCGCCTATTCGAACCTACAATCGTTTTCTATTACATCCCCGGCGCGTGTTGCTCAAGCATCCACCACCGCCGGCGCCCAACGGCGTCTTCCCTGTTGCCATCCCCCGCGAAGCGTTCTAACTGACCGAAGATCGCCGGCTTAGCTCAGTTGGTAGAGCACCTGATTTGTAATCAGGGGGTCAGGGGTTCGAGTCCCTTAGCCGGCACCAGCAAAATCAATCACTTACATTCTGCTTGTCGCTCTCCCACCACTGCTTTTTGGTTCTGGAAGTCCGAGTCAGCACCGCACGGTCATTGCGGCAGCGAAGCGATGCAGCGGCCGGTATCACCTTCGATGGGAGAAGCGGCTTGCGGCCGGGTGCTGCCCCGCCAACACCGGTCACGCCAATCAGGAGGAGCGATCATCTCGCCATCATTAATGTGATGTAATATTGTCCTGAAGGGCGGACACGTCCTATACTTGTTGAATATCGTTGTTTTCAACGCCTGATGATCTGCAAGGATGGCTTACTCACCTTGATCAGACGGCCAACGAACCTTGTAGATCCGGGATGGGGCGTTGCCGCTTTTCTTCATTTTAATTCTACTCTTTGCTGGTGCGCTGCTGCCGGGTTTGCTGATCCGGGCGGGGCGGAATTCCTGTGCGTGGTCAGCGGCGGTGGTGACGGGAACGGCGCTGCTCGGCCTCCT
>JBIIGF010000346.1:0-3488 GCA_044236665.1 Aestuariivirga sp.
GATCCTGCCGTCCGGCCTCAAGGCGCGCCTCTCTTCGGGCACCATGCAGGCGAGAAACATTCTCGCCGTCGAAACCATGGCGGATTTCGACCTCAACATCGAGGCGGGCGCGCAGGCAGTGCTCGAGTACGCGGGGCTTCCCGACCTCAACCTTCTCCATCACACCGGGCTCGATACCGGCAAGCTCTCGGCGCAAGCGAAGCTCAAGGTCAATCTCGCTTTCCCCATGATCAAACCCTTGCCTCGGGAGCGGATTGACGTGCGGATCACCGGAACGCTCAGCGATACCACGGTCAAGGACGCTTTGCCGGACATCGACATCACGGGCGGGCAGATCGACCTCATCGTCGAGAAGGGCATCGTGAACGCCAAGGGTCCAGCGAAAATTTCCGGCATTCCGGCGGAGATCACCTGGCAGCGCGGCGCGGCACCGGGCTTCATCCAGTCGGCCACCATCAAGACCAAGCTCGATGGCGAACAGCGCCAGACGCTGGGCATCGACCTTGGGACATTCGTGCGCGGACCCGTCGGCGTGTCCGCCGTCATTCCCGACTTGGGTGACCCGCAGGGCCGTGTCGACGTGGAGGCCAATCTGAGCGATGTCGAAATGCGCATCCAGCCAATCAGCTGGTACCGCCCGGCCACGCCCAAGACCTCCGCTTCGCTCACCTTCTTCAGCAAGGGCGAAAAGGGGCCGCGCGTCGAGAACCTCGTCATCAAGGGCAGTGGCGTCTCGATCAAGGGGAACCTTTCGCTCGCGCCGAAGCGGCAGGGCCTCCGCTCGGCCAATTTCAGCGAGGTGGTGCTCTCGGACGAGAACCGCTTTGCCGCCACGATCAAGTCGGGCGACAGCGGCACCGACATCACGATCAGCGGCAAGAGTTTTGACGCCCGGCCGCTGATCCGGTCCATTTTCGGTTCACGGAACAGCGGCGATGCCGCCTCGGAGCAGAAGAAGGGACAGGTGAAGGCTGACAACAAGAACGCCAAGCCGATGCGGGTGAACCTGAACATCGACCGCATCTTCGCCAGCCGGGGCGAGAGCTTCACGGGTGCAACGGGCAGCCTGACGGCGCGTGGGCCGATCCTCGAGCGGGCGGAGATTGCTGCCACCTTCCTCAGCGGGCAGCCCGTGGTGTTCCGGGTCACGCCGGTGGAAGGCGGCCGCGAGATGCGCATCAATGGGCGCGACGGCGGCGCCGCGATCCGGGCTGCGAACCTCTATTCCAAGGTGGCTGGCGGGCAGATGGAGTTTTACGCGCTGCTGGCCAAGGACGGCTCGTCCGTGAAGCGCGGCCAGTTGGTTTTGCGGAACTTCGAAGTCCGTAACGAGGCGGCGCTGGCTGAACTCGATTCGCGTGGCAGGCCCAAGAAGGATGGGCCGCGCCGCGAGTCCCTGTCGTTCAAGCGGCTGACACTGCCCTTCACCTCGGATGACAGATTCATCCGCATCGGGGAAAGCCTCGTGCGCGGCCCGGAACTGGGCGCCACAGCGGAGGGGGTGATCCGCAAGTCGGACGGCGCGGTGGACATCACCGGCACCATCATTCCGGCCTATGCGCTGAACGCGGCGCTCGGCGGCATTCCGGTGGTGGGCGACATTCTCACAGGCGGCAGGGGGCAGGGCATCATCGGCGTCACCTTCGCGCTGGGCGGCACGGTGGACAAGCCGGTGTTCCAGATGAACCCGGTCTCGGCTGTGGCGCCTGGCATCTTCCGCAAGTTCTTCGAATATGGCGGCAGCGGCGCGCCCTACAAGGCACCCACCGGAACCAAGCAGTGATCGGACCGCACTGCAGCGTGGGCCCTCAGGCGGGCTTCACCAGCACATGCTTCTTCTTGCCCATGGACAGCTTGATGACGCCATCGGCCAGCAGGGCGCGGGTCAGTGTCAGCTTTTCATCCGACACGGCCTCATCGTTCACGCGCACCGCGCCACCCTGAACCGAGCGGCGCGCCTCGCCGTTGGAGGAGGCAAAGCCCGCCGCCACGCAGGCTGCGAGAAGGCCGGTGCCTGTGTCGAGGTTCAGCGTGATGGTCGGAAGGCCCGCTGCGCTCTGGCCTTCCTCGAAGGTGCGGCGGGCCGTCTCGGCCGCCTGGACGGCGGCGTCGCGGCCATGCAGCATGGTGGTGGCCTCGGTGGCGAGCAGCTTCTTCGCCTCGTTGACCTCGGCACCACCCAGCGCGCCGAGCCTCGCGATCTCGTCGAGCGGCAACTCCGTGTAGAGCTTGAGGAAGCGCGTCACGTCGGCGTCCTCGCAGTTGCGCCAGTACTGCCAGTAGTCATAGGGGCTGAGCAGGTCGGCGTTGAGCCACACGGCGCCTGCCGCGGTCTTGCCCATCTTGGCGCCGGATGAGGTGGTGAGCAGCGGCGATGTCAGCGCGAAGAGCTGCTTCTGGTCGCAGCGGCGGCCAAGCTCGATGCCGTTGACGATGTTGCCCCACTGGTCGGAGCCGCCCATCTGCAGCACGCAGCCATGGCGGCGCGACAGTTCCAAGAAGTCATAGGCCTGCAGGATCATGTAGTTGAATTCGAGGAAGGTGAGCGGCTGCTCGCGGTCGAGCCGCAGCTTCACGGAATCGAAGCTCAGCATGCGGTTGATGGTGAAGTGCACGCCGTAGTCGCGCAGGAAGTCGATGTAGTTGAGATGGTCCAGCCAGTCGGCGTTGTTGACCATGCGGGAGCCGGTTGCTCCGTCGCCGAAGGACAGGAACTTGGTGAAGACCTGCCGGATGCCGGCCAGATTGGCGGCGATCTGATCGACGCTCAGCATCTTGCGCGATTCATCCTTGAAGGATGGGTCACCGATCTTGGTGGTGCCGCCGCCCATGAGCGCGATGGGCCGGTGGCCGGTCTTCTGCATCCAGCGCAGCATCATGATCTGCACAAGCGAGCCGGCGTGCAGCGAGGAGGCGGTCGCGTCGAAGCCGATATAGCCGGTGATCGCGCCAGCCCTGGCGGCCGCATCCAGCCCCTCGGGGTCAGAGATCTGGTGGATGAACCCGCGCTCTGACAGTATGTTGAGGAAATCGGACTTGAACTGGCTCATGGCTACGAACTCTTCGCAAAAGGCTGCGGGCTCTTACCACGGAGCACCCCCTTGTCAAAATCGCTGACCGCGCTGGGCCTGATGTCCGGCACCTCGCTGGACGGGATCGACGTGGCGCTGATCCGCACCGATGGCGTGGCGGATGTGCGGCGCGGGCCCGCCGCCACCTTTCCCTATGATGCCGCCCGGCAGGCCTTGCTGAAGGATGCGCTGGCGGAGGCCCGCGCCCTGACCCGCCGCGATGAGCGCCCGGGCTGTCTGGCCGAAGCCGAGCGCCAGTTGACAGAGTGGCATGCCGAGGCGGTTGAGGCGTTTCTCGAAAGAAATGGCCTAACCAATTCGGAGATCGACGTAATCGGCTTTCACGGCCAGACGGTGATCCACCGCCCGGAGCGGCGGCTGACGGTGCAGCTGGGCGATGGCCCCACGCTTGCCCGG
>JBIIGF010000347.1:0-3475 GCA_044236665.1 Aestuariivirga sp.
AGGACACAAAGGCAAAGCCTGGCCTGAGGGCGCGGCTGGCAGAACTTTACGAAGGCAATACCGAGGCGGGGCACCGCTTCCGGTACGGACTTCTGCTGTTTGACCTGTTGACCATCGCCTTCGTCATCCTGTCGTCCTTTCTGCAGTCAACCCACACCGAGGTGGCTGATGCCGTGATCGGCCTGCTGCTGCTGGTGGATTTCGTGGCGCGGCTGTGGATCGCGCGAAACCGCTGGAAAATGCTGTTCAGCCCCTTCGGCATCATCGATATCGTGGTGATCATTTCGCTGCTAGCGCCGATCGTCGGAGAGGGCTTCGCCTTCCTCAGGGCGGCGCGCGTGTTGCGCCTGTTGCGCTCCTATGTGCTGCTCGACCGGTTGCGGATGGATTTCCAGTGGTTCCGCCGTAACGAGCAGGTCGTATTGTCGGCCACCAATCTCGGCATTTTCCTCTTCGTGATGACGGCCATCGTCTACGAGACGCAGCACTTCACCAACCCGAAGATTGAGAACTATGCGGATGCGCTCTACTTCACCGTGACCGCCCTGACCACGACGGGCTTTGGCGACATCGTGCTGGAGGGAACCCTCGGGCGCATGATTGCCGTGGTGATCATGATTTTCGGTGTGTCGTTGTTCCTCCGCCTGGTGCAGGTCTTGCTGCGGCCGGACAAGGTGAACTACCGCTGCAGGCATTGCGGGCTGACCCGGCACGACCGTGATGCCGTGCACTGCAAGGCGTGCGGCAACGTCCTGAACATTCCCGATGAGGGGGCCGTCTAGCGCCGCAGCATGGGCTGGCGGCGCTGCGCGTCAGCGAAAGATCACGCCGAACGGCCGATGCTGTGCGGGCGCACCGTGGCGATTGGCCGAGCGGTGTCGGCCTGCCGGCTATCGCGGAGCAGCTGGCCGAAGCCAGGCGGCTCGTGTTCCGGCAGGAAGACGTCATCGTCCGCCGCGGCGGGCAGTTCCTGGCGAACCGTGCCAGACAGCTGCGCGCCGCTGTCGATGGCGATGGTGGCGCAACTGACGTTGCCTTCCACCAGGGCGCCGGACAGAAGATGGACATGGCGAGCCCGTACCGGGCCCTTCACATGGCCCTGCACCACGATGACATCGGCCGAGGTTTCTCCCTCAATCGTGCCATCCCCCGACACCGTAAGGCTTCCGGCGCGGACATGACCGCGGACACGGCCATCGACCAGGATGTCGCCCTCGCTGTCGATGTTTCCGATGAAAACGGTCCCCGGGGCGACGATGGTCGGGCAGGCGCCGTCGTCCGGCCCCACGACCTCCGGCTGGTCGGCCTGATTGTCATTCACTGCAGCTTCTGATTTGCGGAAGAACATGACAGATAAACCTTCTGGTTGATGTTGCCGCAGAAAGAATCGCTTTTACTGAGGGTAACAGCGCTATAGCAGGCTGTCATTGAAATTTACGGTAGAGACACGCCGGTGGCTGAACTGGCGTCCTGCCCGGCCCATCCGTAATGTTTCCGTCACGGTTTGGCCGTTGTTCCTCGCCATGGAAGGGGCCGCGACGTCGCTGTCATGGGGATTCCGAGGCTTTCCGGATTGCCTGTGGAAGGCCGCGGTGGCACATGGAATGGCTGAAACATGTCTGTGGAACGGAAACACCTTGCGGCGACTGGCTAGGATCACTGCCTACACGCTATTGTCGGTTCTGGGTGTGCTCTTGCTGCTTGGGGTTGCGGTTTTCGTGCGCCTCTCTCAGGGACCTGTGTCGCTCGACTTCATGCGGGCGACGGTGGAAAAACGGATCAACGCCAACCTGCCGAACATGACGGTGTCGATCGGCGGCGTGGTGATCGAGCGGAGTGGCGAGCTGGGCGTGCCGCATGTGCGGCTGCGCAATGTGGACATGCAGGACAAGGCCGGCAACCTGGTGGCCCGCGCACCGCGTGCCGCCATCGGCATCCGGCAATCCGACCTGATGTATGGCGACATCGTTCCGACATCGATCGAACTGATCGGCCCGCGCATCCGCATCATGCGCAATCTCGAAGGCACAGTCGAACTCGGTTTCGGAGAGGCCGCGCCCGAGGATGAGGTGGTGGTGGTCGATCCGTCCGCACCTTTGCCGTCCGGAAAGACTGACCAGGAAACCGGCGGCGTCAACCTCCGCCCGGGCAGCACGCTCATCGAAGTTCTGAGCGGCACGTCCGGCAGCCCGGGCAAGGGGGGCAAGGCGTCAATAAGCACCATTGAAACCATCCGCATCGCCGATGCCGAGATCCGCTTCTACGATGAGGCGAATGACGCGATCTGGAACATTCCGCGCGCCGAACTGGTGTTCCAGCGCATGCCCTATGGCTTTGCGGTGGCGGCCAATGCCGATGTGTCGAACGGTATGGAGAAAGGCACCTGGTCGGCGGACATGGCGGCCAGTTACCGGCGCGATACACGTATGTTTTCGATCAGTACGCGGATTAATGACCTTGTTCCGGCGAATGTCTCGGAGGAAATCTTCGCCCTTTCGCAGCTGGCGCGGGTGAAGGTTCCGCTTGCCGGCCATGTCGAGATGGAAGTGACGGACGCCGGCCTCATCACCAAGGCTACGGCGGAGTTCCAGGCATCGGCGGGCGAGGTGGCGCTTCCGGATTATCTTGCCGAGCCGCTGATCGTCGACGAGGGCTCGCTGCGGGCCGATTACGACCCGGTGACGGGCAGCATCATCATCACCGACTCGACCCTGCTGGTCGGCAGTTCCCGCGCCCAGGTGAAGGGCAGCTTCATGCCGGTGCGCAGCGGCGATGGCCGCCTGACCGCGCTCAAGATCGTGCTGGAGGCCCGCAATGTGGCGATCGACGCCCAGGGGTCTCACAAGCAGCCCGTGGCGGTTGACCGGGTGGATTTCATCGGCCGGGCGCTGATGGATGAGGCGCGGCTCGAGATCGAGGACCTGATGGTGATGTCGGGCGGCACGGGCATCCGCCTCCGGGGCAACATCACCGGAGGCGGGGAATCCGCCGGCGTCCTGCTGTCCGGGCGCATGAAGGACATCTCGGCAGATTTCCTCAAGCAACTCTGGCCGCCCATCGTCACGCCGAAGACCCGCAACTGGGTGAATGAAAACATCCAGACGGGTCGAATCAGCGAAGGCGAACTCACCGTGAACATTCCGGTTGACGCAATGGCCAAGGCCCAGCGCGCCCGCCAGCTGCCCAAAGGTGCGATCAATATCTCCTTCAAGATGAAGGATGTGAACACCGGCTATTTCAAGAACCTGCCGCCGCTGCTCGGTGCTTCGGGCGAGGCGAAGCTCATCGACAACGACTTCCAGCTGCGCATCGACGGCGCCGATGTGATCCTGCCGTCCGGCCTCAAGGCGCGCCTCTCTTCGGGCACCATGCAGGCGAGAAACATTCTCGCCGTCGAAACCATGGCGGATTTCGACCTCAACATCGAGGCGGGCGCGCAGGCAGTGCTCGAATACGCGGGGCTTCCCGACCTCAA
>JBIIGF010000348.1:0-3459 GCA_044236665.1 Aestuariivirga sp.
TGGCGGCGCGGCTGGGCCCGTCGGCATTCTGGATGCGGCGGATGACGAGTTCGCCATCGGCGTCGATCCCCTGCTCCTTCAGGATCGTGAAGGCGGGGTGATTGCGCGGCAGGGCGAAGGCGGCGGTCACCACGCCGCGCTCCGCGCCGGCGCGGACGAGCGTGGAGTCGCCGCGCGCACCAAGTGCGAGCCCAAGCGAGTCAAGTAAAATGGATTTGCCGGCGCCGGTTTCACCGGTCAGCACGGTCAGGCCCCGGTCGAGGGACACATCGAGCTTCTCGATCAGGACGATGTCACGAATGGAAAGAGCAGTGAGCATGGCCCCACTTTATAGCGGAGTCGCGCCCTCAGGCGAGAGCCTGAAAATCAAAAAGGATTGACGCTCGCAAAGGCCTTGGTGATCCACGAATCCTCGCTGGCCACCGGCTCCTGGCCGTCGGATTTCACCAGCCTGTAGGCATCGCGATACCACTGGGATTCCGGGTAGTTGGCCGCCAGGACGGCAGCCGCCGTCTGGGCTTCCGACACGATTCCGAGCGCCATGTACCCCTCGGTCAGGCGATAGAGCGCCTCCGGCGTCTGGCTGGTGTTGCGGTATTCCGTGATGACGCGCTTGAAGCGGTTGATGGCAGCGAGGTAACTACCCTGGCGAAGGTAGTAGCGGCCGATTTCCATTTCCTTGCCCGCCAGATGGTCGCGCGCGATGATGACCTTCTGCGCCGCATCGGCCGCATAGGGCGTGCCGGGGAAGCGCTGCGCCACTTCCTCCAGCGCCTTCATGGCTTCCAGCGTCGCGGTCTGGTCGCGCTTGGTGTTCGACATCTTGTTGTACTGGCAGACGGCGATCAGATAATAGGCATAACCCACATCGCGGTGGCCCGGGTGCAGCGTGATGAAGCGGTTTGCGGCGATGATCGCGTCATCCCACTTTGCCATGCGGTATTGCGCATAGGCCTGCATGAGGATCGATTTGGTGGCGAAGGCCGAATATGGATACTTACGTTCAACTTCGCCGAACTGCTTGACGGCCGTCTTGTTGGAACCGTCGGCCAGCGATGCAAGGCCCTCATTGTAGAGCGTGGCAACCTGCGCATCTTCCTGGGCGGCGGTCATGTCGGGGGCCACACCCGCGGTCAGCATGCCGGATGAGGAATCGCCCGCGGCGGGCTTGTCATCGCCCCATATGCCATCCATCAGGCTGGAGGCACAACCGGTCAGGAACACGCTGACCAGCACCACCGCAATCCCGTGCGAAACCTTTCGCGTTACCAGCACTTGTATCCCCACACCGCCCAACTGATCGACCCGTGCTTCACGAAAGCGCGGGGAGAGGCCGTTCTCTTAATCCGTCAAGCGCCGAAACGCCATCACCGCACATTGCGTGTTAAATGCACCAAACCCGGCGGAAGTGTGACCGCCGGGTTTGATGATTAACAATTCAATTTCAATTAGTTAGCCTGGCGGCGCAGAAAAGCGGGAATCTCCAGCTGATCATCGTCGAGATGCTGCTCCGCGGCGGGCTGCGGCTGTGCCGGCTGCTGCGGGCGAAGCTGCTGCCGGACCTGCGCCTGCGGCGCCATGGACGGCTCGCGCGGGACATGGTGGTGAGGCACGGGGTCATCCTTGCGGCCGAGACCGACGCTGGCCAGCCGCTGGAAGAGGCCGGGCTTCTTCTTCTGTGCCTGATCGGCAATGCTCTCGATGCGGCTCTGCTGCGCCTCGATCTGGCGCTTCACCTGCGGCGGGAACTCATCGATATCGGGCATGCGGAGCTGGCGGGCGGCCGGCTGCGGTGCCCGTTCAGGGATTGCGGCAGCGGGGGCGCGCGGCGCCTCGATCTCATCCAAGTGATCATCTTCATAGGCTTCGTAGGCGGCGGGCTGCGGTGGGGCAACCGGTGCCTGCGACAGGCGCGCCGCCATCGGCTGCGGCGCAGGCTGAAGCGGTTTCACGGCCGGCGCCACGGGAGCGGCGGCAGGTGTCGGCTTCTTGCCGGTAAAGCCGAAAACCGAGGTCTTCTCGGGCTGCACCGCTTCCGGTTCGGGCTGCGGCTTGCCGCCCTTCATGGCTTCCGCCGCAAGACCGGTGGCAACCACCGAAACACGCATCACGCCTTCGAGCGACTCGTCGAAGGTCGCGCCGAGGATGATGTTGGCTTCGGGGTCCACTTCCTCGCGGATGCGGGTGGCGGCTTCATCGACTTCATAAAGGGTCAGGTCGGGGCCACCGCTGATCGAGATCAGCAGGCCGCGGGCACCGCGCATCGACACATCGTCAAGCAGCGGGTTGGAAATGGCAGCTTCGGCAGCCTCGATGGCGCGCTTTTCGCCGGATGCCTCGCCCGTGCCCATCATGGCGCGGCCCATCTCGCTCATGATGGCGCGCACGTCGGCGAAGTCGAGATTGATCAGACCTTCCTTTGTCATCAACTCGGTGATCGAGGCAACGCCGGAATAAAGCACCTGGTCCGCCATGGCGAAGGCCGCGGCGAAGGTGGTCTTCTCATTGGCCACCCGGAACAGGTTCTGGTTCGGGATGACGATCAGCGTATCGACGTGCTTGGCAAGCTGCTCGATGCCGCGTTCGGCTGTCTGCTGGCGGCGGATGCCTTCGAAGTGGAATGGCTTGGTCACCACGCCCACGGTCAGGATGCCCTGCTCCTTTGCGGCGCGTGCGATGACGGGGGCAGCCCCCGTGCCGGTGCCACCACCCATGCCGGCCGTGATGAAGGCCATGTGCGAGCCTGCGAGATGATCGAGGATTTCCGGCAGCGCCTCCTCTGCAGCGGCGGCGCCGATCTGCGGCTGCGATCCAGCACCGAGGCCCTGCGTGAGGGCCGTACCCATCTGGATGCGGCGCTGGGCTGAATTCTGCATCAGCGCCTGCGCGTCGGTATTGGCGACGACGAACTCGACCCCTTCGAGCCGGCTCTCGATCATGTTGTTCACGGCGTTACCGCCCGCGCCACCAACACCAAACACGGAAATGCGGGGTTTCAGGTCAGAGAAATTGGGAACGGCAAGGTTGATTGGCATGATGGTTCGGCGCCCAAGGAAATGATTTACCAATTCCTTATTTCTTACCAAATCCATAACAAATGGTTAACGGACGCTAACCAAACCGGCAGCCTGGAGGTTGCTCCTGACAAGTTCTGAAACGGCACAGTAACCTGGCGTTCAACCTGCGGCCATCGTGCCTGACCGGCGGTGAGTATCGGCCACCCGGCTGGCCAGAACCTTGTCCACCCGGCGGCCATCAAGGTCCACCACCTCGAATCGCCAATGGCCGACCTTCACAGCCTGGCCAAGCGCCGGCAGATGCTTGAAGGAATCAACCACGAGGCCCGCCACCGTCTCGTAACGCCGCTTCGGCGGCAGTGCGAAGCCAATCAGCTCGGCCATTTCATCCACCGGCATGTGCCCGGGCAGCAGCCAGGAGCCGTCGTCGCGCTGGGCCGCC
>JBIIGF010000349.1:0-3439 GCA_044236665.1 Aestuariivirga sp.
TTTTGGGGCCGAGAGCCAGAAATATTCAAGTGCATTTTTTCCACGGTCGGGGCTTTCGCATCGCAAAATAACCACCTGTTTTGTGGCAATGCACACATTTGCGATATTTCTTGATCGAAACGCCGGGCTACGCCACTATTCGCGCTCCGGAGCTTGCAGTCATCAACACTGAATGCTCCAAGATATATGCATTTGAATTTAAAATCAGGCGAAGCGGCACATGGCAGAACGGTCTTTTGCGCGCGAGGTGGAAGATCTGCGGCTGGGCGAGGGGCAGGAATTCCGCGGTGAAGGCATTCTGGCCATCACCAAGGCGCTGCTGCAGTCGGGCGTGTCCTATGTCGGCGGCTATCAGGGATCGCCGATCTCGCACCTGATGGATGTGCTGGCCGATGCATCGGACTACATGGCCGAACTGGGTGTACATTTTGAATCCTCCGCGTCAGAGGCAACCGCTGCCGCCATGCTGTCGGCCTCCGTCATGTATCCGATCCGGGGTGCCGTCACGTGGAAGTCCACGGCGGGCACCAATGTGGCGAGTGACGCGCTCTCCAACCTGTCCTCCGGCGGCGTCAATGGTGGCGCGGTCATCATCATCGGCGAGGATTACGGCGAAGGCTCCTCCATCATGCAGGAGCGCAGCCACGCCTATGCGATGAAGTCGCAGATCTGGCTGATGGACCCGCGCCCTGATCTGCCCACCATGGTGCACATGGTGGAGAAGGCCTTCGAGTTGTCGGAAGCCTCCAACACGCCGGTGATGGTGGAGGTGCGCATCCGCGGCTGCCATGTTCATGGCCGCTTCACCACCAAAGACAATAAGAAGCCAAGTTATACGCTGAAGCAGGCGCTGGAAAACCCGGTGCGGGACGTGAACCGCATCGTGCTGCCGCCTGCCTCCTTCATCCATGAGAAGCTGAAGATCGAGAAGCGCTGGCCCGCCGCAGTCAACTTTGTCAAGGAGCAGAAGCTCAACGAGTTCTTCGGGCCTGAGGTGGGCGATGTCGGCATCATCTGCCAGGGCGGCATGTACAATGGTGTGATCCGCGCCCTGCAGCAGTTGGGCCTGTCGGATGCCTACGGTGAAACGCGCGTGCCGCTTTATGTGCTGAACGTCACCTATCCGCTGGTCGATGATGAAGTCATCGCCTTCTGTGCCGGAAAATCCGCCGTGGTGGTGGTGGAGGAGGGCCAGCCTGAATTCATCGAGCAGGCGCTGAACACCATGCTGCGCCGGCGCGATCTCAACACGCGCATCTCCGGCAAGGATGTGTTCCCGATGGCCGGGGAATATACTGCAACCGTGATGCAGAAGGGCCTCCTCGGCTTTTTCGAGAAGCACGCGCCGCGCCTGCTCGGCAACCGCCCGCCGCTGCCTGATGCCGCGCCCGTGCTCAACAGCAAGGAAGTACAGGCGCTGGCGAATGTCGTGCCGCCGCGCCCGCCGGGCTTCTGCACCGGCTGCCCGGAGCGGCCGATCTTCGCCGCGATGAAGCTCGTCGAGAAGGAACTGGGCCAGCATCACGTTTCAGCTGACATTGGCTGTCATCTCTTTTCGATCCTGCCGCCCTTCAACATCGGCGCCACCACCATGGGCTATGGTCTTGGGCCAGCGGCGGCCTCGGCCTTCAACGTGAAGGCCGGCAAGCGGGTCATCTCGGTCATGGGCGATGGCGGCTTCTGGCACAACGGGCTCAATTCCTCGGTCGGCAACGCCGTGTTCAACAAGCATGATGGCGTCATGCTGATCGTTGACAATTATTATTCCTCGGCCACGGGCGGGCAGGACATCCTCTCCTCGCGCGCCGAGAACAAGAAGCGCGCCACCAACAATTCGATCGTCGATGCGGTGAAGGGCGTTGGCGCCAAGTGGGTGCGCCAGATCGACCGCACCTATGACGTGGCGAAGATGCGCGACACGCTGCGCGAGGCGCTGACCACCGATGAGCCAGGCCCCAAGATCATCGTTGCCTCATCGGAGTGCATGCTCAACAAGCAGCGCCGCGTGAAGCCCATGATGGACAAGGCGGAAAAGGCGGGAGAACCGGTGCTGCGCCAGCGCTTCGGCGTCGATGAGGATATCTGCACGGGCGATCATGCCTGCATCCGGCTTTCGGGCTGCCCGTCGCTGTCGGTGAAGCATCTCGACGATCCGCTGCGCGATGATCCGGTGGCTGCGATCGACAACAGTTGCGTGGCCTGCGGTAATTGCGGCGATGTGGCGGAGGCAGCGGTTCTCTGCCCCTCCTTCTACCGTGCCGATGTGCTGCGCAACCCGACGGGCCTCGAGCGCTTCAAGAGCCGCCTGCGCCGGACGGTGATTTCCTTCCTGCAGCGGCGCCGCGAAAAGCGCCGCATCATGTTCGAGCGGGCAGTGGCGTGATGTTCGACGCATCGGCGCCGCGCGACAAGCCGATCAGCATCGCGATCCTCGCCATGGGCGGTCAGGGGGGCGGCGTCCTCACCGACTGGATCGTGGCGGTGGCCGAGGCCAATGGCTGGTATGCGCAGTCGACCTCCGTTCCGGGCGTTGCCCAGCGCACCGGCGCGACGCTCTATTACATCGAGATGCTGCCGCCTCGGGATGGCCGCGCACCGGTTCTGGCGCTGATGCCCACGCCGGGCGACGTGGATGTGGTGATTGCCGCCGAACTGATGGAGGCGGGCCGCTCCATCCTGCGCGGCCTTGCCACCCCGGAGCGCACGCTGCTCATCACCTCCACCCACCGCGCCTATGCCGTGGCGGAGAAGGAAAAGCCCGGCGAGTCGATTGCGGATCCGCAGGCGGTGAATGCCGCAACGGGAGTCGCCGTGCGCCGCCTCATCGCCTTCGACATGGAGCAGGCGGCACGCCAATACGGCACTGTGATCTCGGCCCCTTTGCTGGGGGCGCTGGCGGGTGCCGCCGTACTGCCGTTCAGCCGCCAGAGCTTCGAAGCGGTGATCGGTGCCGGCGGCAAGGGTGTGGACGCCTCGCTGAAGGGCTTTGCCGAAGGCTTTGGTCGCGCCACCAGCAATGAACTCCCTGAGGCGCGGATCAAGCCGCCGTCTGGCCGTTCGGGTCTGCCGCACAGCCTCGGTTCAGCGGAACTCGACCAGCGCCTCGCCCGGCTGCGCGCGCTTCCGGCCGAAGCACAGGAGATTGCGCTGGCTGGTTTCAAGCGCTGTGCCGATTTTCAGGACCTCGCCTATGGCGATGACTATCTGGCCCGGCTGGAACAACTTGTGGCGCGGGACTTGGCTGCGGCGGGTGCGGCGAAGAACTTTGCTTTCACGGCCACGGCGGCGAAATATCTCGCCAACGCCATGGCCTATGACGATGTGATCGGCGTTGCTGACCGCAAGACCCGCTCGGCCCGCTTCGCCCGCATCGCCAAGGAGATGAAGGCGGGCGATGACCCGCTCTACATGACGGAGTTCATGCATCCACGCGCCGAGG
>JBIIGF010000011.1:0-12583 GCA_044236665.1 Aestuariivirga sp.
CCGACAGTTTCTGGACCTGGCGAGAGGCCATGTATGGCTTCGCGCTGCGTCTCTCGCCAGAAGACCTGGAGGCGGTGGCAGCGCAACTCTATGTCGAGATGCTGAAGGCCGGTTTCTCTGTCGTGGGTGAATTCCAGTACCTCCACCACCAGCCCGACGGGACACCCTATGATGACCCCGCGGAGATGAGCCTCCGCTGCCTTGCCGCAGCCGAGCAGGCGGGAATCGGCATAACCATGCTCCCCACGCTTTATGCCTTCGGCGGCTTCGGCGGCCAGCCGCCGCTACCCGGCCAGCGCCGCTTCATCAACGACGCGGATCGCTTCCTGCGGATCATGGATAGCCTGTCTGTACAGCTTGGTGGCAGCGGCCTCCGCCGCCTCGGCATCTCGCCCCATTCGCTGCGGGCGGTGACGCCGGAGTTGCTTCGGGCGGTCATCGCCGCCATCCCTGCCGACGCACCCATCCACATTCATGTGGCAGAGCAGGTGAAGGAGGTTCAGGACTGCCTCGCCTTCTCCGGACGCCGCCCGGTCGAGATGCTGCTGGAGGCCTTCGATCTCTCCCCGCGCTGGACGGCCATCCACGCCACGCACATGACAGCAGGGGAGACCGGGGCGCTTGCCAGATCCGGTGCGATCGCGGGGCTTTGCCCGACGACCGAAGCCAATCTGGGCGACGGCATATTCCCGGCAGTCGACTACATGGGGGCCGAGGGCGCCATTGCCATCGGCTCCGACAGCCATATCACCGTCTCGCCCGCCGAAGACCTGCGCCTGCTGGAGTATTCCCAGCGCCTGCGGGACCTCACCCGCAATGCGCTGGCAGGCGGGCCAAACCGTTCAACCGGCCGCACCATGTTCGATGCCGCCTTGAAGGGAGGCGCAACCGCCATGGCCCAGCCCGTCGGGGCCATTGCCGTGGGCAAGCGCTGCGACATCACGGTGCTGGATGCCGGTCATCCGCTGCTCCTCGGCCGCACCGGCGATGCCGCGCTCGACACCTGGATCTTCTCCGGCGGCACTGCGCTGGTGAAGGATGTATTCGTGGCCGGCCGTCACATCGTGAAGGACCGCCACCACATCAGGCAAGACACCATCGCCCGGAATTTTCGCGCCGCCGTCGAGAGGCTGTCTGCATGAGTTGCGATCACCCTTGGCAAGCGCTGGAACACGCCGCAGGCCAATGGCCGGATGCGGAAGCCCTCGTCTTCCCGCATCAGCAGGCGCGCCGGACCTTCGCGCAATACCACACGGAAGCGCTGGCCCTTGCCGGGGCCCTGCAGGCGCGCGGCATCAAGGCGGGGCATCATGTGGCGCTGCTCGCCGAGAACCGTGTCGAATGGCCCATCGTGCAGATGGCCTGCGCCGCGCTCGGCGCGGTCTTCGTGCCGCTCAACACCCACTACCGCCGCGATGACCTTGCCTATGCGCTGAAGCAATCCGACTCGGTGGTGCTGATCTGCTCCACCCAGTACCGCTCCAACCCTTATCTTGAGAATGTCACCGCGCTCCGGCCCGACCTTCCCAAGCTCGCCCACGTGTTCACGCTTGAAGATGATTATCCGCGGCTGGTTGCCGAACAGCATGGTTTCAGGCCGCATCCCGCACGCTCGGAAGATGTCGCGGCCTTGCTTTACACCTCCGGCACAACCGGCTTTCCCAAGGGCGCGCTGCTTTCGCACCGCGCCATGATGATGGTGGGGCGCAACAGTGCCGAACGGCTGGGCCTTGTGTCGGGTGACCGCTGGACCTCCATCATACCGCTGTTCCATTGTGCCGGATGCATCCTCAACCTCTTGGGCTCCCTGAGCAAGGGTGCGGCCTATGTCGGCGTACCGAGTTTTGATCCCGAGGCCATGTTCCGCGTCATTGAAGCCGAGCGTTGCACCCATCTCTCCGGCGTTCCCACCTCCTATCTCGCCATGCTCGATCACCCGGCGCGGGAAAAACACGATCTCTCAAGCCTGAAGGCCGGAAGCTGTGGCGGGGCCGACTGCAACGCTGATGTGCTCAGGCGCTGCGCGGAGCAATTTCCCATGCCGGGGCTCGCACAGGTCTATGGCCAGACCGAGGGCGGCACGCTGTTCGTCTGCCCGGAACATGATGATCCTTTGCGCTGGGAAACGGCGGGCAAGGCGCTTCCGGGCTATGCGTTGCGCGTGGTGGACCCGCAGACGCTTAAACTGCTTGGCCCGGGGGAGATCGGTGAAATCCAGGCACGCGGGCCCATGGTAATGGAAGGCTATTACAACAAGCCGGAAGCCACCGCCGAAACCATCATCGAAGGTGGTTGGCTGCGCACTGGCGATCTAGGTTTCCTGCGTGAGGATGGCCGTCTCGTCATCGCGGGCGGGCGGTTGCGCGACATGATCATCCGTGGTGGCGAGAACATCTATCCCGCCGAAATCGAGAATGTGCTGCAACAGCATGAAGCCGTGGCGGAAGCCGCGGTCTTCGGCGTGCCGGATGATTACTACGGCGAGATCGTCGTGGCGGCGGTGAAGCTCTGCGGCGCCGTTGCCGCCGCTGATCTTCAGGCGGCCTGTGCAGCACGCATTGCAAAGTTCAAGGTGCCCGCGTTCATTTACATAGTGGAGCGTTTTCCGCTCACGCCGTCGGGCAAGATCCGCAAGGTTGAGCTTCGCCACTGGGCGAAGGAGGGGCTGATGGATAAACTTGCATGAAGCAGCTCACCTTCTGGTTCGATGTGCATTCGCCTTGGGCCTATCTGGCCGCCTTCCGCATCGGCGGCATTGCGCGCAGGCATGGCCTGCCGCTCCGCTGGCGCCCGCTTCACCTGCCGCGCCTTCTCGATGAGATCGGTGGATTGAAGCCGCTCGAAGCGGCCCCGCAGCGCGTCGCGTGGTTCAGGCAGGACATCCTCGACTGGGCTGAATTGCAGGGTATGCCCTTGAAGCAGCATCCGCAGTATCCGCTGCGCAACGCCCGCGCCCTGCGCGCCGCGATCTTCGCGGAGGATGAGGGGCGCGGCGAAGCCTTCGCGCAGCGCGTCCTCAAAGCCTACTGGGCGGAGGAGGCCGACATCACCGACCCCGATCTTCTGGCCCGCTGGGGTGCCGAAGCGGGGCTCGATCCGATTGCCGTCAAGGAGGCTGCCCTCAGCGAGGCCTTCAAGCAGCGCCTTGATGACAACACGCGCACCGCGATCGCGAGGGGCGTGTTCGGCGTCCCCACGGTCGATACCGGCACGAAGCTGTACTTCGGCAATGACAGGCTGGAGTTGCTTGACATTCACCTGCTGCGCCGGAGCACCTGCAAAGCATGACATCCACTGCCTCTGTCGCGCCCATCGGCCGGAACGGTACTGCCTGCCGCTTACATCCGCGTTGTCGACGGTTGGAGCCACTCGGCCACCGTGCGGGATATCCCGACGATGCAGCCCAAACTCACACCGCTTGAGCGAGAAGCGCCAAAGCAACACCCAGCCCAGACCGCAGCGCCGTCCGGCAAAGGCTCAGTACCGAGACTTGGCAAAGCTGGCGTGATTCGGCGCCAACGACTCAGAAGCGCAGTCTCGCGGTGGCGCGGACGACGCTGAATTGATAGTCAACCCAACCCGTCAGATCCGTGTTTGCAAGAGCCCACGGACCGTTGGCCTTGCCGTCCCACTCGGTTCTGTTGAGGTCCACGAACAAGTATTCAGCGCCAAGGGTCCATCGGTTGAGCCCGTATTCGAGGCCGCCGCCCAAGGCCCAACCGAGTTTCGTCGATGTGTTGTGCCCATCCCACTCCATTCCGCCGAGGGACGTCGAGATTTCGAGATCGCCGCCGGCCTTGATGCCGCCATAGGCAAGGCCACCCGTGCCATAGATAAGCAAGTTGTCCATCGCATAACCCAAGCGGCCACGGAGCGTGCCGTACCAGTTGGCATCAAGGTGAGCCTTGCCTTTGTAGGTGGCGTCAACGTTCCAGGGCTCGATGACGTAATAGCTCCCAGATCGCTTCTGCACATCGCTGAAACCAAGATAGTTCAGGTCAGTCTCAATGCCCAAAACGACATTGCTGATCTGATAATTGTATCCAAGCAGGGCGCCGCCAGTGAATGCCGTCTGGTTGTTATCAAATCTTTCACTTACTTCATCATGGCGGTCAATGCTGACATAGCTGTACTCCTGATCAATCTCGGAATTGTTCCCGGAAGCACCGGCGGTCACGCCCGCGTAGAAGCCTGTCCAGTCATAGACCGCAGTCGGCGTGACATCGGCAGCCTTCGCGCCGACGGTGAATGCGGATACTGCAACAACGGAGAACGCGAGTGCAGCCTTCATCATGGTCTGTCTCCAGAAATCGATACGGAAGAGATAATCTGTGCCTACACCTAAGTCAGGGCACAGGAAAGTCCAGCCAAGCAACTCATATGTAAACCTCATCCGGTGCATTGCCTTTCGATCAGGTTCGCCTCCTGCAGGCTCCGGCGATCCTCCTTATAGCCGCCAAAAAGAATGGCCGGGACGAGCCCGGCCATGGTGGTTGTTTAAGGGAAGACGAAGCGCTCGTTACTTCGCAAGCCTGCCCTTGTTCTTGAGATACTGTACGATCAGGTCAGCAGCACCTTCCGCGGTGAGTTTCGTCGTGTCAACGCGGATTTCCGGATTCTCCGGTGCTTCGTAAGGCGAGGAGATGCCGGTGAAGTGCTTGATCTCGCCGCGCCGTGCCTTGGCATAAAGGCCCTTCACGTCGCGCTTCTCGGCTTCGGCCAGCGAGGTGTCGACGAACACCTCGATGAACTCGCCGTCCTCCACCAGTTCACGCGCCATGAGCCGCTCGGAGCGGAAGGGCGAGATGAAGGAGACAAGCACGATCAGCCCCGCATCCACCATCAGCCGCGCTACTTCGCCGACGCGGCGGATATTTTCCACCCGGTCGGCATCGCTGAAGCCGAGATCGCGGTTGAGGCCGTGACGGACATTGTCGCCATCGAGCAGATAGGTCATGTGTCCGGCGGCGTGGAGTTGCTTTTCCACCAGATTGGCGATGGTCGATTTGCCGGCACCCGAGAGTCCGGTGAACCACAGCACGGCTGGCTTCTGTCCCGCCAGCCCGGCGCGCGCCGCCTTGTGCACGTCAACCGCCTGCCAGTGGATGTTGGCCGCACGGCGCAGAGCGAAACGGATGAGGCCCATGCCAACCGTGTTGTTGGAGAAGCGGTCGATGATGATGAAGGAGCCGAGGCTCTTGTTCTCGGTATAGGCCGTGAAGGCGATGGGGCTGTCGAGTTCGAGGTTGCACACGCCGATCTCATTGAGCGCCAGCGTCTTGGCCGCCACATGCTCCATGGTGTTGACGTTCACCTTGTGCTTCAGCTCCTCCAGCGTGCCCGGCACGGTCTTGGTGGAAGACTTGAAAAGATAGGGGCGGCCGGGCAGCATGGGCTCGTCGCTCATCCACAGCACTTCGACCTCGAACTGGTCGGAAACCTCGACCGGATCATTGGCCGCGCAGATCACGTCGCCGCGGCTGATGTCGATCTCGTCCTTGAGCGTCACGGTGAGGGACTGGCCGGCGATACCCGCTTCGAGGTCGCCGTCATAGGTCACCACGCGCTCCACCGTGGAGGTGCGGCCCGAGGGCAGCGCCTTGATGGCATCGCCGGGCTTTACCGTGCCCGACACGATGGTGCCGGAGAAGCCGCGGAAATTCTGGTTCGGCCGGTTCACCCACTGCACGGGGAGCCGGAAGGCCTTGTCGGCGAGGTCATTGCCCACCGGCACGGTCTCGAGATGCGCCATCAGTGTGGGGCCATGGTACCATGGCATGTTGGTGGAGCGGCTGATCATGTTGTCACCCATCAGGGCCGACACCGGGATCACCGTCACATCCGGCACGCCGAGCGACTTTGCGAAGGCGCGGTAGTCCTGCTCGATCTTGTCGAACACCTTCTGCTCGAATCCCATCAGGTCCATCTTGTTGACGGCGACGACGAGGTGCTTGATGCCAAGCAGCGTGCAGATGAAGGTATGGCGGCGGGTCTGCGTCAGGACGCCCTTGCGCGCATCCATGAGGATGATGGCGAGATCGGCGGTGGATGCGCCGGTTGCCATATTGCGCGTGTACTGTTCGTGGCCCGGCGTGTCGGCCACAATGAACTTGCGCTTGTCGGTGGTGAAGGCGCGATAGGCCACATCGATTGTGATTCCCTGTTCGCGCTCTGCCGCGAGGCCGTCGACCAGTAGCGCAAAATCGAGATTGCCGCCCTGCGTGCCCATCTTCTTCGAATCGGCTTCGAGTGCTGTCAGCTGGTCCTCGAACAGCATCTTGGCTTCATAAAGCAGCCGGCCGATGAGTGTGGACTTGCCGTCATCGACGGAGCCGCAAGTGATGAAGCGCAGCAGGTCCTTCTGTTCCTGGGCGTTGAGATAGGCCTCGACGTCGCCGCCGGTGAACTCGATGAAACGTGTCATCAGAAATATCCTTCCTGCTTCTTCTTCTCCATGGAGGCGGAGGCGTCCTTGTCGATGACGCGGCCCTGGCGCTCGGAGGAGGTGGCAACCAGCATTTCCTCGACGATGTCGAGAAGGCTGGTTGCGGTGGATTCGATGGCCCCGGTCAGCGGGTAGCAGCCCAGCGTACGGAAGCGGACCTTGCGCATCTCCGGCTGTTCGCCGGGGTTCAGCCGCATGCGCTCATCGTCCACCATGATCATCTGACCGTCGCGCCACACGATGGGGCGTTCGGCGGCGAAGTAGAGCGGGACGATATCGATGTTCTCACGGTGGATATATTGCCAGATGTCGAGCTCCGTCCAGTTGGAGAGCGGGAAGACGCGGATCGATTCGCCCTTGTTCTTGCGGGCGTTGTAGAGGTCCCATAATTCGGGTCGCTGGTTCTTCGGGTCCCAGCGGTGGCGCGAATCCCGGAAGGAGAAGATGCGCTCCTTGGCGCGGGACTTTTCCTCGTCACGCCGCGCGCCGCCGAAGGCAGCGTCGAAGCCGTATTTGTCGAGCGCCTGCTTCAATCCGTCCGTCTTCATGATCTGGGTGTGAAGTGCTGAGCCATGGTCGAAGGGGTTGACGTTCTTGGCGAGGCCTTCCGGGTTCTTGTGAACGATCAGTTCCCAGTCATATTTCTGCGCCGTGGCGGCACGCATGGCGTACATGTCGCGAAACTTCCAGCCGGTATCGACATGGAGAAGCGGGAAGGGTGGCTTTGACGGGTAGAAGGCCTTGAGGGCGAGATGCAGCATCACCGCCGAATCCTTGCCGATCGAATAGAGCATCACAGGCTTTTCGCATTCGGCCGCCACCTCGCGGATGATATGGATCGATTCCGCCTCAAGGCGTTCCAGGTGGGTGAGGCCCTGCTTCGCGGCACGGACAGCCGCTGCCCCGGAGGAGTTGCCGGCCCGGGCGGCGCTCGCCTGTCCGGCAATCCATGTCTTCACCTTGTCCATCGTCCTCGTCGAGGGCGAACGGCCCTTGCGCAGGTCGAACACGAAGTTCGGATCTCCCAAGGCCTGTTTTCCCAGTACCGTCGGTTCCAGGCCGGAGGATTCCAGAAAACGTTCAATCTCCGATAGGAAAGACTGCGAGACCGTATCCATGATAGGATATTACCTTTTATTGCCATGAATTCGCACCCCAGATAGCAAATTTCCTATCGTCAGAAAAGCACAAAACGCAGAAGTCAGGCCAATTTTGGATTGAGCTGATAGGATTTAACCTATTTTGCTTTTGGCAAGTGTTCTTGAGGTCTTTGAATTTCAGGTATAAAGTTTTACCCGGAGGAACGCGCTGTGAACAAAACGAACGGACGGAAGGCCGGTTCGGGCGGCTTGCCCTACCAGGAGCCGCATGGCGATACCGGGGCTTCGGCCAAGATGCTGGAACAGGCCATCGGCCGCGAGGTGAAGGCCTTCCGGGAGAAGCTTGGCCTTACCATTGCTGAATTGGCCAAGGCGGCGGACATGTCGGCTGGCATGCTTTCGAAGATCGAAAACGGCGCCACCTCGCCCTCTCTCGCCTCGCTGCAGGCGCTTGGCCGGGCACTTCAGGTACCGGTCACCGCCTTCTTCCGCAGCTTCGAGGAAATCCGTGACGCGAGTTTCGTGAAGGCGGGGCAGGGCCTCACCATCGAGCGGCGCGGAACGCGGGCCGGCCATCAATATCAGTTGCTGGGCCATAGCCCGCATGGGCCGGTGATGGTCGAGCCCTATCTGATCACGCTCACGCATGAGTCAGACGTGTTTCCCACCTTCCAGCATGCGGGGTTCGAATTCCTCTATATGCTGGAAGGTAATGTCGTTTATCGCCACGGCGACAAAACCTACGACATGCACCCAGGGGACGCGCTGTTCTTCGATGCCGAGGCACCACACGGGCCGGAGGAATTGCGCAAGCTTCCCATCCGCTATCTCTCCGTCATCAGCTATCGCCGCGAGGACTGATCCGGATGCTGTTCCGCCATGCCCTTCGCGCCGGACTGACCGCCGCGGCGGCCATGATCATGGTCGCCTCCACCCCGCGGGCAGACGTGCCGATGGATGGGGTGTTCGTCGCCAATAACGCCTGCCCCGCGCTCCTCTCGATCCGCAAGGGAACCAACCCGGACCTGGCGATCACCGGCCCGGGCCTGCGCTACAAGCTTCTGGCAAAGAACCAGCCGAAGCCCAGCCATTACCGGATCGACGTTCCGGGCGCCGAACCTCCTGAGCGCTGGGTTGCCGCGTCCTGCGGCCATGTGGAGGAGCCGGAGGCCGCCGCCACGGCCCCGGCCCCGAAGAAGCCCGCCCCGGCGGCATCTCCTGCCTTCGTGCTTGCCATCAGCTGGCAGCCCGCCTTCTGCGAAGCGCGAAGCCGCAAGCCCGAATGCCTGTTCCAGACCCAGACCCGTTTCGACGGCAGTCATTTCACCCTGCATGGACTGTGGCCGCAGCCGAGCACGAAAGAATATTGCGGCGTGAGCCCGGAGGAGCGCGACGCGGCGAAATCCGGCCGCTGGCAGAAGCTGCCCAAACTCGATCTCTCCCAGCGCCTTGCGGCGGAGTTGAAGGAGGTCATGCCGGGCACCCAGTCCCATCTGGACCGGTATGAATGGATCAAGCATGGCACCTGCTATCCGGAGCGCGATCCCGAAACCTATTACCGTGACTCACTGCGCCTCCTGGCGGCGGTGAATGGCTCGGCCGTGCGCGACCTTGCGGCCCGCAACATCGGCCGCGAGGTCCGTTCGGCGGATATCCGCCGGGCTTTCGACAAGGCCTTTGGCCCCGGCGCGGGCGAGCGCGTGCGGGTGGCCTGCCGGGATGACGGCGCGCGCCGCCTGATCACCGAACTCACCATCGGCCTGAAGGGCGATATTTCTGCCGGAACAAAGGTTTCCGACTTGATCATGGCATCCGCTCCAACCGATCCGGGCTGTCCCTCCGGGGTGATCGACCCGGCCGGCCTGCAATAAACGCATGCCACCAAGCGATTTCCTGTGATGAAAAAATAGTTCCTACTGGTTGACGCCCATGCTGGGCCGTGATTAGTTTTTGGTCATCACTCCAGAAAGGAGAGCTGACCATGTGCGGTATCGTAGGACTTTACCTGAAGAACCCGAAGCTGCAGGCGCAGCTTGGCGCCATGTTCGAACCGATGCTCGTTGAAATGACCAACCGCGGGCCGGACTCGGCGGGTGTCGCCATCTACCGGAACCCGGTGAAGGCGGAGGAGACCAAGTTCTCCCTTTCCCACAATGATCCCGCCTACAACTGGCGCCATGTCGAGGCGGGGCTTGAGGAGGGCCTCAACTGCGAAGCCCGCATTGAGCAGGTGGCCACCCATTGCATCCTCGTCACCAATGCCTCCGAAGCGGATGTGGTGAAGTGGATCAAGGACAATGCGCCGGGCGTGCGCGTGGTGGGCTCCGGCCACACCGTCGAGATTTTCAAGGAAGTGGGCCTGCCTGAAAAGGTCTACAAGCGCTTCGACCTGGCGAAGGCGGCGGGCACCCACATCATCGGCCATACCCGCATGGCAACCGAGAGTGCCGTGACCACCGCCGGCTCCCACCCCTTCGCAACGGGCGCGGACCTGTGCCTTGTGCACAATGGCTCGCTGTCGAACCACAACCGGCTGCGCGAGAACCTGCGCCGCGAAGGCATGGAATTCCAGACCGAGAACGACACCGAAGTCGCTGCCGCCTACATGACGTGGAAGCTTCGCAATGGCGCGAGCCTGAAGCAGGCCCTGGAAGACGGGCTGAAGGACCTCGATGGCTTCTACACCTTCCTCGTCGGCACGGCCGATGGCTTTGCCGTTGTGCGTGATCCCATCGCCTGCAAGCATGCGGTGATCGCCGAAACCGATGACTGGGTTGCCATGGCAACCGAATACCGCGCCATCGCGCATCTGCCCGGTGCGGACACCGCGAAGATCTGGGAGCCCGAGCCCAGCACCATCTACACCTGGGGCGGCAACGCCTGACCGGCGCTCCGTCCATTCCGTCATTTCCCGCACTCACAAGGGACCACATGCATGCAAGAGCTAGACCTGAAGGCGCTCGGCGTCACCGCCATCAACCAGACACTTTACAAGGTGCCGAAGGAGTCGAATGAGCGGCACTGGGTGATCAAGAACCCGATGGGCCAGCACGCCATCGCTTGCGGCATCGACGGCCCATTGACCATCGACATCAAGGGCCATGTCGGCTTCTACTGCGGCGGCATGAACAAGGAGGCCGAGATCATCATCCACGGCCATGCCGGCGTGGGCGTTGCCGAGAACATGATGTCCGGCTCCGTGTGGGTGAAGGGCAATGCCTCTGAATCAGCCGGTGCCACCGCCAATGGCGGCCTGCTCGTCATCGAGGGGGATGCGTCTTCGCGCTGCGGCATTTCGATGAAGGGCGTGGATATCGTGGTCGGCGGTTCGGTTGGCCACATGTCGGCCTTCATGGCACAGCGCGGCAACCTCGTGGTCTGCGGCGACGCGGGCGAGGCGCTGGGCGATTCGATCTACGAGGCCCGCCTCTATGTGAGGGGCCGCGCCGACAATCTGGGCTCCGACTGCATCGAGAAGGACATGCGCGCCGAACATCTCGAAGACCTCGCGCGGCTTCTCGACAAGGCCAAGATGAACCACCGCCCGCAGGACTTCCGCCGCTATGGCTCGGCCCGCAAGCTCTATAACTTCAACGTCGATCACGCTGACGCGTACTGAGGTCAAGCAATCATGGATAGCAACGTTCCACGCACCCCGCCGCGCAAGTCCGCCACCTTCGATGACTTCACGCTGGCCGAAATCCGCCGTGCGGCAACCACCGGCATCTACGACATCCGCGGCGCGGGCACCAAGCGCAAGCTGCCGCATTTCGATGACCTGCTGTTCCTCGGCGCATCGATCTCGCGCTATCCGCTGGAAGGTTACCGCGAGAAGTGCGGCACCGATGTGGTGCTCGGCACCCGCTTTGCGAAGAAGCCCCTCGAACTCAAGATCCCGATCACCATTGCGGGCATGAGCTTCGGTTCGCTCTCCGCGCAAGCCAAGGAGGCCCTTGGCCGCGGCGCCTCGATGGCGGGAACCTCGACGACAACCGGCGACGGCGGCATGACGCCCGAAGAACGTGGCCAGTCGAAGCACCTCGTCTATCAGTATCTGCCCTCGCGCTATGGCATGAACCCGGATGACCTGCGCAAGGCGGATGCCATCGAAGTCGTCGTGGGCCAGGGTGCCAAGCCTGGCGGCGGCGGCATGCTGCTGGGCCAGAAGATTTCCGACCGCGTGGCGCAGATGCGTTGCCTGCCAAAGGGCATCGACCAGCGCTCGGCCTGCCGCCACCCGGATTGGACCGGCCCGGATGATCTTGAAATCAAGATCCACGAGTTGCGTGAAATCACCTGCTGGGAAAAGCCGATCTATGTGAAGGTCGGCGGCACGCGGCCTTATTACGACGTGGCGCTCGCCGTGAAGGCCGGGGCCGACGTCGTGGTGCTGGACGGCATGCAGGGCGGCACGGCGGCAACCCAGGAAGTGTTCATCGAGCATGTCGGCCTGCCGATCCTCGCCTGCATCCGCCCCGCGGTGAAGGCGCTGCAGGACCTCGGCATGCACCGCAAGGTGCAACTCATCGTGTCGGGTGGCATCCGCTCCGGTGCGGATGTGGCCAAGGCGCTGGCGCTTGGCGCCGATGCGGTTGCCATCGGCACGGCGGCGCTCGTGGCGCTGGGCGACAATGACCCGCACCTCGAGGAGGAATACCGCGCGCTGGGCACAACGGCGGGCGCTTACGATGACTGGCACGAGGGCCGCGACCCGGCGGGCATCACCACCCAGGACCCGGTGCTTGCTGCCCGTCTCGATCCTGTCAAGGCCGGGCGCAGGCTGTCCAACTACCTCAAGGTGATGACATTGGAGGCCCAGACCGTGGCGCGCGCCTGCGGCAAGAGCCACCTGCACAATCTGGAGCCGGAAGACCTCTGTGCACTGACGGTCGAGGCCGCGGCCATGGCGCAGGTTCCCATTGCGGGAACGGGCTGGATTCCGGGCCGCGGTGGATATTAGTATCGTGCCTGATGACTTTCCCCGGCTTCCTCTGTAAGGAAGCCGGGGGCTACAACAAGACGAAGCAAAAAAGACTGA
>JBIIGF010000350.1:0-3435 GCA_044236665.1 Aestuariivirga sp.
GCGGTAGGAATTGGCGTTGGGCGCGAAGATCAGCATCGATTCCGCCATTGCCGCCTTGAGGCCGCCGATGGCATGCATGAGAAGCTGGTTCTGCAGCGGGTCTTCGGCGGCAAACAGGTTGTTGCCCGCCTCATCGGCCAGCGAGACATGGATGTGCATGCCCGAGCCCGTCCATTCCGAATAGGGCTTGGCCATGAATGTGGCAGCAAGGCCCTGGCGTTCGGCCACGTTCTTGATCAGGCGCTTCAGCATGATGCCTTCATCGCAGGCCTTGAGAACGTCGGCGCGGTGGCGGAGCACGATTTCCATCTGGCCCGGCGCATACTCGGAGATCAGCGTCTTGGCGGGCAGGCCCTGTGCCTCGCAAGCCGCATAGAGCTCCTTGAAGAAGGGCGCGAAATCATCCGTATCCTGAAGATAATAGGCCTGGTAGTGCCGGGGCCGCGCCTCGTTGATCTGCGCCTTGGGGGCCATGGGCTTGCCGGACAGCGCGGCGGCGCGGTCCATCAGGAAGAATTCGAGTTCGACGGCGCCGACCGGCTTCATCTTCAGCTCGGTCTCGAAGCGGGTGACGATCTTCTCCAGCGCATTGCGCGGGTCCGCATAATGGGGCGTGCCGTCAAGGTCATGCACGGCGGCAATATACTGTGCAGAGGGTGTTTCGGCCCAGGGCATGCGTACCATGGAGCCGGGAACCGGCCACATCAGCATGTCGCGGTCGCCCTCGTCGAAGACGAGGCCGGTTTCGGGAACGTCCTGGCCCGTCACGTCGAGGACGAGGGCCGAGATCGGCATGAAGCGGCCGTCCTTCCAGGCCGGCACGACTTCATCGCGCCTGAGCACCTTGCCGCGCGCCACGCCGCACAGGTCGGTCCACACCACATGCACGGATTCGATGTCGGGGTTGGCGTCGAGAAAGGCCTGCGCTTCGGCGTCACGGCGGGGGAATACGAGGGTCATGTTGTTGCTCCGGTCTCAGCTCATCAGTTCGGAGAGGCAGCGGTCCAGCTCTTCGACCAGCCTGTCCACATGCGCGGCGGTGGTGGCCGGGCAGATGAGCATCATGTTATGGAACGGGGTGACGATTACCCCGCGATTGAGAAGATAGTGATGCACGGCCACGTCGATCGGGCGGTGGATCACCTGCGCGGCCTCGCCGCCGTTCTTCGGGTGTGTCGGCGTGCACATGAATTCCACGCGCGCGCCCACCCGGACGACGTGCCACGGCACGCCATATTTGATGATGACATCCGCAATGCCCTTCTCCAGCCGCCTGGCGAGCGCCATGAGCGGGCCGAAGGCCTCCGCGGTGAAATAATTCTCCAGCACCGCGCGCATCAGCGCCAGCTGGATCTTCGAGCCCGACAGCGTGGTGCCGATGCCGGAATGACCCGGCGTGCGCGTGGCGAGGAAATGCCGGATACGGTCCGTCACATCCTGCGTGAAACCATAGACGGCAGCGGGAATACCGCCGGCGATGGGCTTGCCGAGCACCATCGCATCCGGTTCAAGGCCGTATTCGCGGGTGTAGCCGCCGGGACCGGATGACATGCAATGCGTCTCGTCGATGACGAGCAGCGTGCCGGTCTTGCGCGTCAGTTCGCGCAAGGCGGCGTGATAGCCATCCTCGGGAAGCACCATGCCGACATTGGTCATGATGGGCTCGGCCAGCACGCAGGCGACATCCTGATCAGCCAGCGCTTTCTCAAGGGCCGGAATGTCGTTGAACTCCACGACCTTGGTGAATTGCGTGAGGTCGCGCACCTCGCCGATCAGGGCGGGGTCGGCATGCGGGGTTCCGCCGTCGATGGTGACGTAGGTATCATCGACCGCGCCATGGTAGCAGTGGTTGAAGACGAGGATTTTCTTGCGGCCGGAAATGGCGCGGCACCATTTGATGACGGCGCGGTTGGCATCGGAGGCGGTGGCGGTGACCTGCCAGCAGGGCAGGCCGAAACGGTCTTCCAGCAGTTTGCCGACAACCGCCGCATCGGGCGATGGCATCATGGTGGTGAAGCCGTTGGCACCTTCACGCTGCAGCGCCTCCACCACGGGAGGCGGCGAATGGCCGAACATCGCGCCCGTGTCGCCCAGGCAGAAGTCGATGTAGTGATGGCCGTCTGCGTCCGTAACGTCAACGCCCTGCGCTTTGGTCACGAACAGCGGGAAGGGGGTGCCCCAATCCACCATCCAGTGCATGGGAACGCCCTTCAGCCAGTTCCGGGCCGCTTCTTCCGAGAGCCTCTTCGAATTGGGGTTGCGCTGGGTGAAGAGGGCTTCTTCGCGGGCCAGCATGGCCGTTATGGAGGCGTCCGGAATGGTGCGCGCCATGATATCCTTCTTGGCTGTTGGCGTTGGCCTCATTCCTAGCCGCCCGCTGGCCCTGCCACAACCCCCATGGATTTGCGCGCCGGAATCATGCTTAGAAACGCTGCAAAGTGAAGGAGCCTCAACCCATGGTCCGCACGGTTTTCGTCAATGGCGAGTATCTCCCCGAAACCGAGGGGAAAATCTCCATTTTCGACCGCGGCTTCCTGTTCGCCGATGGCGTCTATGAGGTGACGGCGGTGGTGAACGGAAAGCTGGTTGATTACGGCCCGCACATGGAGAGGCTCGAGCGCTCGCTCCGCGAACTCCGCATCGACTGGCCCTGCACCCGAGAGGAGCTTGGCGCCATGCACCAGGAAATGGTGCGCCGCAATGCCCTGAAGGAAGGCATCATCTACATGCAGGTGACGCGCGGCGCCGCCGACCGCGCCTTCAATTTTCCCAAGGCCGCGACGCCCACGCTCATTGCCTTCACCCAGGAAATGCGGCTGGTGGACAATCCCAACGCGCTCACCGGCGTCAAGGTCATCACCACGCCGGACATCCGCTGGGCCAGGCGCGACATCAAGACGGTGATGCTGCTGGCCCCCGTTCTCGGCAAGCAGGCCGCTTATGAGCAGGGCGCGCAGGAGGCCTGGATGGTGGAGGATGGGGCCGTGACCGAGGGCACATCATCCAACGCCTATATCGTGAAGGATGGCAAGGTCATCACCCGCGGCCTCTCCAACGAGATCCTCGCGGGCTGTACGCGGCGCTCGCTGTTCCGGCTGGCGAAGGAGCATGGCGTCGAGATCATCGAGCGCAGCTTCACGCCGCAGGAGGCATATGCGGCAGACGAAGCATTCCTCACCTCGGCCTCGCAATTCGTCATGCCCATCGTCGAGATCGACGGCCACCGCATCGGCGGTGGCCAGCCGGGACCGGTGGTGCGGAAGCTGCGCGAGATTTTCCTGAAGGAGGCGGGGGCTTAGGGCCTCACGCTTGCTCCCGTCATCCCGGCGCGGCGGCCGGAATGACGGCCGCTATCGTTGCTAGCGCTGGCTGGTTTCCCACTGCGGATTGATCCATGGCTCCTGGTTGGAGGGCGCCAGCGGATCGCGGCCGAGG
>JBIIGF010000351.1:0-3432 GCA_044236665.1 Aestuariivirga sp.
GCGCGCCGCACGCTGAGGCTCATCAGCAGCGCATAGACGGCCAGCAGCGCGAATGAGAACACGGTGGTCAGCACGCCGAAGGCAAAGACGTTCGGATGGATCTCGACCGAGAAGGTGCCATAGATCGCCAGCGGCAGCGTCTGGTCGCGGCCCGAGGCGAAGAGCGTGCGCGAGAACTCATCATAGGAGAGCGTGAAGGCGAAGAGCATCGCCGAAAGGACGCCCGGGAAGATGAGCGGGAAGGTTACCTTCCTGAAGGTGCGCGCCGGGGACACGCCGAGTGACCACGAGGCCTCCTCCACCGACGGGTCGAAACGGTTGAGGATCGCCAGCATGACGAGGAAGGCGAAGGGGAATGTATAGACCACATGGGTGACGAAGGCGGTGCTCCACCAGTGGCGCTCGATGCCGAGCACATTGTTGGCGAGCAGCGACACGCCAAGCCCGGTCAGCACGCCCGGCACCATCATGCCGAGCACGATCAGGTAGAACACGAAGCCGGAGCCCTTGAACTTGCGGCGGAAGGCCTGCGCCGACATCACACCCAGCACAGTGGACGTCACCATGGTCATGAAGGCGAGGGTGAGCGAGCGGAACAGCGCCTCGCCCAGCGGCAGCGGCGCGATGCGCGAGGGCGGCACGAGGCCGAAGATGTGGCGGTACCAGTAGGTGGACCATTCGAGGATCGGGAACTGCGGGCCGCCTTCCGGTCCCTTCTGGAAGGACAGGATGGCGAGAACGATGAACGGCCCGTAGAGGAACAGGATGAAGAGCGCGGTATAGACGGCAAGGATGGGCTTGAGGACGCGGGATTCCATGGTCTCACAGCTCCCGCTTCAGGTCGACGATGCGCAGGAAGCCCGCGATGACGAGCCCCATGACGATGGTGAGGATCACGCCCGCCACCGACGCCATGGCCCATTTGAGAGAGCCCACCTGGGTGACGATGATGTTGCCCAGCAGATTGACCTTGCGGCCAGACAGCGCGGCGGCGGTGGCGAATTCGCCGAGCACCATGACACTCACGAAGATCGCGCCGACGATCACGCCGGGAAGGCTCAGCGGGAAGATGATCTTCCAGAAGATGCGGCCGAAGCCCGCGCCGAGATCCCTCGCCGCCTCGATGATGTTGGGGTCGATACGGCCCAGCATGAAGGCGATTGGCCCCACCATGAACACCACATAGATCTGCGTCATGCCGATGACGACCGAAAGCTCGGTGAACAGCAGGGCTTCGATCGGCTCTGAGATGATCCCGAATTTCTGCAGGATGATGTTGATGGCGCCTTCCTTGCCGAGCATCGGCCGCCAGGCCAGAACGCGGATCAGGAAGGATGTCCAGAACGGAATGACGCAGATCACCAGCAGCACCGTCGAGAGCGTCTTGTTCTTCACGAACAGCCCGACGAACAGCGCCGTCGGATAGCCGACGATGAAGGTGGCCGCCAGCACGAGCAGCCAGATGCGCACCGTGGTCCACAGCGAGGCGAGATAGGTGTCGGAGCCGAAGAAGGCCTTCCAGCTTTGCAGCGTCAGCGTCGGCTCGATCTTGAAGGTCGTCTGGGTCCAGAAGGAGACGTAGAGGATGAGCAGGATGGGCGCCACGAGGAACAGAAGCATCCAGATCATGCCCGGCAGGATGAGCCAGGCCGACTTGGAATTGCCACCGGTGACGCGGGTTGCGGGAAGCGCGGTGTCACTCATCTCCGTTTACCCCTGACCAAACACGATTGCGTCTTCCGGCCGCCAGTGCAGCAGATATTGCCCCTTGGGCTCATAGCTCTGCGGCGCGCCGAGGCTCAGATGATGCTCGACCTCGATGACCTGCCCATCGGCTGCCTCGAAGAAATAGATGACGGACGATCCCAGATATTCGCTGGCCACGAAGGTGGCTGCAATCGACGGGCACGAAACATTGCTGCCCGCGGGCACCACCTTCATGCGGTCATAACGGATGGCATAGGCCGGCTTTTCGGATGCAGTGACAGCCCCGACGCTGATGACGCCGAAGGGACCCGTGAAGGTGCCGCCCTTCAGTGCGCCGGAGAAGATGTTGTAGCGGTTCAGGAAGTGCGCCACGTTGGGCGATGACGGACGGTCATAGACATCCTCGGGCCTGCCGAACTGCGCGATGGCGCCGCGGTCGAGCACGATCACCCGGTCGCCCATCGCAAGCGCTTCGGTCTCGCTGCCCGTGACATGCAGGAAGGTGACGCCCAGCTTCTCGCGGATGGCGCGCAGCTCATTGCGCATGCGGTGGCGCAGGTTGGCATCGAGCGCGCCCAGCGGCTCATCCAGCAGCACGAGGCGCGGCGCCATGACGAGGGTACGAGCCAGGGCGACGCGCTGCTTTTGCCCACCGGAGATCTGGTGCACGCCGCGCCCTTCCATGCCGGAGAGGCCGACCAGCGCGATGATGTCACGGACCCGCTTGTCGAGATCGGCAGGTTCCGGCGCCTTGCCGTTGCGCAGGCCGAAGGCGACGTTGTCATAGACGGTGAGATGGGGAAACAGGGCGAAGTTCTGGAACACGAAGCCGATGCCACGCTCATGGGCGGGCATGTGGGTGATGTCGCGGCCCTCGAAGAACACCTGGCCGCTGTCGGGTGCCTCGAAGCCGGCGATCACCCGCAAGAGCGTCGACTTGCCCGACCCGCTGGGCCCCAGAAGCGAGATGTATTCGTTGCCGGCGACGCGCAGCGTGACATCGCGCAGGGCCTTGACCTGACCGTAGCTCTTGGTGACGCCCTCAAGGCGGAAAATCGGCTGGTGATCCGTCATTCCTGTCGCTGCAGGCCGGGCTTGATGCCTGTGTTCCGCAGCAGTCCTCCCCGTTCACTATAGCTATACGCCCCGCGCCAGAAATAGATTTCCAGTGCATGAATGCTTGTAGATGCATGAAATCAAAAACGTCTAACGTATGCAAGAACAAAAACACCCTGCCAGCCAAATGGCGTAATCGTGTAAAAAGGCGAGTATCAGCCTGAGCAAAAATGCACTATGTATCAAAAATCCATTCTTTTGGGCGTCAAATAGGGTGCCAAGGACGTGGATTGGTTGATGATCGCCACGATCTTGAGCCGCGCCAGGCTCTTCTCCGCCATGACGCGCAACTGACCTTCCAGATACTCCGCTGCAGAATCAATGAGATGGCGGGAGATCAGATCGAAAAGCGTCAGGTACTCGCCATGTTCCACCCGGTCGCGCGGCAGGCCAAGCAGCGTCAGCGCCTGGTTGGCGGCGGTGAGCAGAAGCTGATTGTTGCGAATGAGTCCGGCCAGCTCGCCATTGGGCACCTTGGCAAGGCAGTGTTCCATGAGCCCCGTCTCCAGCAGTTCGCCGTCGAGTTCCTCGCCCGCGGCAAGGCGCGAGCGCAAGGCCTCGACTGCGGCATAGTCGATGCCGCCCGCCGCAAGCCGCAGCGCCGCGGGC
>JBIIGF010000352.1:0-3431 GCA_044236665.1 Aestuariivirga sp.
GTTGGCGGTGGCGAAGATGCGGAAGGCGGGGTGGGGGCGGATCACGCGCGACTGGTCGAGCAGCGTCAGCTTGCCCGAGCTTTCGAGAATGCGCTGGATCACGAACATCACATCCGGGCGGCCGGCATCGTACTCGTCGAACACGAGCGCCACATTGTGCTGGTAGGCCCAGGGCAGGATGCCCTCGCGGAATTCGGTGACCTGCTTTCCCTCCTGCAGCACGATGGCATCCTTGCCGATCAGGTCGATGCGGCTGATGTGGCTGTCGAGGTTGACGCGGATGCACGGCCAGTTGAGGCGCGCTGCCACCTGCTCGATGTGAGTGGATTTGCCGGTGCCGTGATAGCCCGTCACCATCACGCGGCGGTTGTAGGCAAAGCCCGCCAGGATGGCGAGCGTCGTCTCGCGGTTGAAGAGGTAGTCCGGGTCGAGGTCCGGAACGTGTTCGGTGGCCTTGGAGTAGGCGGGCACTTCAAGGTTCGAGTCGAAGCCGAAAAGCTGCTTCACCGACACCTTGGTATCGGGCATGCCGTTCGCCTCTGCGGTGGCCTTAGCATTCATGTCAGGGGATCTTCATGTTCCGGGTTTGAGGGCCGGGTTTTATCTGGTTGGTCCCGCAAGAGCAAGGCTTTGCGCCGCTCAGCAGAAGCCGCTGGCCCGCAGGTGGTCGTAAGCCTGGATCACTGCTTTCAGCGTGTCCTCATTGGCACGGCTGCCACCATTGGCATCCGGGTGAAGGCGCTTCACCAGGGTCTTGTACTGGCTCTTCACCTGTTCTGCCGTGGCGGCATCGTCAAGGCCCAGCGTTTGCAGCGCTTTCCGCTCGGTGGCGCGCAGGGCGCGGCCCGAGGGGTGGCGGCCGGCCATCTTCTCGGGCGTGGCGTTGAGGCCGAACGGGTCGCTGCGCATCTGCGCAGCCTTGCGCCTGACGCTGGAGGCGGTTGCAGTGGCGTTCTGGCCCAGTTTCCATGTCGGGCGGTGGCCGAGGCGGGCGTCCTTCTGGAACTCCTGCATCTCGTCGTCCTTCATGCCCGAGAAGTAATTGTAGGACTTGTTGTACTCCTGCACATGGGCGGTGCAGTAGTTGTAGAATTTACCCTCATGCCCGCGGCCCATCGGCGCCTTGTGCGGGCCGGGCCTCGGGCAATCCGGCCAGTCGCATTGCGGAACCGAAGCGGCCGCCTGCTTCTCGGCAGCGGGCTTCACGCGGATCTTGTCGAAGTATTTTGAATCGAGCTTCATTACTGCCAATTATGGTGATAGAGGCCCGGCCAGGCAAGCCTCGCATCGCGAAGGGAGACACAATGACACCCGATAGCAAACTGGGGCCCGTCGGCCAAAGAATTTCGGCAAAGCTCATCGCGGCCTTCGCGCCGGCGGCATTGCAGGTGATCGACGAGTCGCATCACCATGCCGGCCATTCCGGCGCCCACGCCCATGGCGAGAGCCATTTCCGCGTGGTGATCTCGGCAGAGGCCTTCCGCGGCAAGTCGCGCATCGAGCAGCACCGGATGGTGAATGCCGCGCTGTCGGATGAACTGAAGGAGCGCGTGCACGCGCTGGCGATCCAGGCCTCCGCGCCCTGATGCGCTGCCGCTTCCGGGCAGGATTGAGACTCGCTTAGCTTTCGGTCAGCTCGGCATCCCGTTTCAGGGGCGTCATGCGCAGGGCGGTGATCTGGTGATGGCGCTTTTTCAGGATTTCGAAGCGGAAGCCGTGGAACAGGAAGGCCTGGCCCACTTCGGGGATCATGCGCGCCTCGTGGATGACGAGGCCCGCCACGGTATTGGCCTCCTCGTCGGGAAGTGACCAGTCAAAGGCGCGGTTGAGGTCACGGATCGGTACGCCGCCCTCGACGAGATAAGACCCGTCCGGCTTCGGCCTGACGCCGATGGCGACCGCGTCATGCTCGTCCTTGATGTCGCCGACGATTTCTTCGATGATGTCCTCGAGTGTCACGAGGCCCTGCAATTCGCCATACTCGTCAACCACGATGGCGAAGTGGCTCTTGCGCTTGAGAAACGCGTTGAGCTGGTCGGGGATGGGCCGTGTGTCGGGCACGAACCACGGCGGCAGCAGGATATCCTCGATATCGACCTTCGTGGCATCGCCGCCATGTTTCTGCAGCGCCGCGAACAGGTTCTTGGCATGCAGTACACCGATGATGTTGTCGGGCGTGTCGCGCCACACGGGGATGCGCGTATGCCCGCTCTTTAGCACCGTGGCGACGATGTCCTTGGGGTCCTGGTCGCCGTCGATCATTGTCATCTTGGTGCGGTGAACCATGATGTCGGACACTTCGAGGTCCTGCATCGCCAGGATGCCGCCCAGCATGTCGCGGTCGTTCTTAACGACGGCGCCTTCCTTGTGGTGGAGCTGTATGGCGCCACGCAGTTCGTCATGGGCGGACAGCACCTTCTGCGCATTGTCGATGTCGACGCCGAACAGGCGCAGCCCGCGCTTCACGATGAACTCCACCGTCATGACGATGGGCCCGAACACCGCCACCAGTAAGCGGATGATGGGTGCGCCTGCCAGCGCCACGCGGTCAGGATAGGCGATGGCGTAGGTCTTGGGCATGACCTCGCCGAAGATCAGCACGAGGATCGTCATCGCCATGGTGGCGATCAGCGCGCCGCTGTCGCCGAAGATCCCCACCAGCGCCACGGTGGCGAGCGCCGAAGCCGAGATGTTGACGATGTTGTTGCCGAGCAGCAGTGCGCCGATCAGGCGTTCACGCGTCGTGGTGAGCGCCAGCACGATGGAGGCGCGGGCGTTGCCGCGCCGCTCAAGTTCGGTGAGCCGCGCGCGCGATACGGCGGTCAGCCCGGTTTCGGAGCCTGAGAAGAAAGCCGAGAGGACGAGAAGACACAGTATCGCGCCGATCGTGAGCCAGAGATCGATACTCATCGCTGTCGAAGATCCTCTGTGAGAAAGTCCAGAACATCGGCGTCGGACACGTCCTTGGCGATGAACGCGTCACCGATGCCATGCGCCAGAATGAAGGTGAGGCGTCCGCCCTGCGCTTTCTTGTCCTGCCGCATCAGGTCAAGCAGCGTGGCGGGCGGCGGAAGCTCTCCCGGTATCTGTGAGGCGTGAACGGGAAGGCCGGCGCTTTTCAGGTGCTTGGCCACGCGGTCCGCGGTGCCCGGCGGGCAAAGCTTCTGGCGCTCGGAAAAGCGGAAGGCCTGCACCATGCCGATCGACACGCCCTCGCCATGCAGCAGCCGCTGCGAATAGCCGGTGGCCGCTTCAAGCGCGTGGCCGAATGTGTGCCCGAGGTTGAGGAGGGCGCGCACGCCCGTTTCGGTTTCATCCTCCGCCACGATCCGGGCCTTGGCTTCGCAGGAGGTGCGAATGGCATGGATGCGCGCCTGAGGGTCACCGCGCATGATGAGGGGGGCGGCAGCTTCCAGCCATTCGAAGAAGCC
>JBIIGF010000353.1:0-3430 GCA_044236665.1 Aestuariivirga sp.
CGGAACGGCCGTCGCCACGGATAGAATTTGCGCCCTCTGCAACATTGGCTTGCGTTCTGACCATTGGTTGTTTGTACCTGACAGAGTTACGCATGGAACCGGCACCAGATCATGAGCAAGTCCAGTTACCCGGATGCAGGATCACAACGGGAAAGCCTGGAGCAGGCAATCCTGCGGGCACTTCCCCCCGTATACCGCAGAGTTCAACAGGGAGAACGAACATGAAGAGGACACTGACGGCGGCGGCCTTGCTTATCGCCATTACCAGCCAGGCATTCGCCGGCGCGGCCGCGACAGGCGAGCAGATCAATGCTGCGATTTCCGGAAACACCGTGCAGGGCAGCATGATCGCTTCGGGTGCCTATACCGAGTTCTACGGCGCCGATGGCGTGATCAAGGGCAAGGACTATTCGGGCAAGTGGCGCGTCAACGGCGACACGATGTGTTTCCAGTATGGACAGGACCCCGAAGCCTGCTGGCAGGTGAAGCTTGATGGCGATCAGGTGACATGGGTGAAGGATGGCAAGGACGATGGCACCGGCACCATCGTGAAGGGCAACCCCAACAACTTCTGATCCCGCAAGGCGGGCGATGATGAACCGCAGTGCCGAGGAGCACGGCACTGCGGTTCATGACATTCGGGTTTCAGGCACCCTTCAAGGAGGGCGGGCGTGCATCCAGCCACACGCCGCCTTGTGCGGCGGACTGGACCGCCGCGCGAATGGCGGCAATCGAGCGTAAGCCATCATCCGCGGTCGGGTAGTGGCAGGCCACTGGGTCCGGTGCCCGCCCTTCGCGGCGTGCCGTGATCACATCCGCAAGATCCGCATAGAGATTGGCAAAAGCAACGAGCATGCCTTCGGAATGACCGGTCGCAATGCGTGTGGCGCGTTCGGCCTCACGGGAATCGGCGCTGCCACGCTCGATCACTTCCGTGCGGCCATTGACCGGCGTCCAGTAAAGCTGGTCCGGCCATTGCTGCGCCCAGCGCAGCCCACCCCTCTCGCCAAAGACACGGATGTTGAGGCCATGGAAGCTGCCCACCGCGACCGAGCTGGTCCACAGACGGACGGTCGCCCCGCCATCCATCCGCGCATTCACCATCGCATCATCCTCCAGCTTGCGGCTGGAGATCGCCGAAACGAAATCGGATGATAGCTCACGGGCATTCTGCCCGGACACAAAGCTTGCCATATGCAGGGCGTGGATGCCGCAGTCGGCGAACTGCCCTGATATGCCTGCCTGCGCCGGATCGTAACGCCAGCGCATGCGCGGATTGTCGGCATCGGCCGCATCGGCGTGGAAGCCATGTGAGAATTCGACCACGATGAGACGGATCTTCCCGAGATCGCCGCGCGCCACCATGGCCCGCATGTGGCGCACCAGGGGATAGCCCGTATATCCATAATTGACGGCACAGATCGTACCGGTGCGCCGTGCGGTCGCCGCGATGTCCTCGGCCTCCTCCACCGTCACCGTCATCGGCTTCTCGCAGAGCACATGGATGCCCGCGTCGAGAAACGCCTTGGTGATGGCGTAGTGGGTCGCGTTGGGGGTTGCGACGGTGACGAGGTCTACGCGGTCGGCACGGTTGCGTTCGCCCGCAAGCATCTCCTGCCAGTCGCCATAGGCCCGTGCCGGATCGATGCCGATGCGGCGCGCGAAGTCCCGGCCCCTGTCCGGATCGGCGTCAAGTGCGCCGGCTGCCATGGTGTAACGGCCGTCAATCGCGGCGCTGATGCGGTGAGCGGGGCCGATCTGGCTCCCCTCGCCGCCGCCGATCATGCCCCAGTTCAATCGCGCCATGTCAATATCCGTCAGTTGAAGCCAATCGAGGAAAGATAGAGCCGGTTCGCCCGCGCATCATCCACCGGCGAGGTGGGGCCAGCGGGGTCGCAGTCCTGCTCCACCGTGCACCAGCCGTCATAGCCGCTTTGCAGCAGCAACTCGCGGACCGCTGGAAAATCGGTGACGCCCTTGCCGAGGTTGCAGAAGATGCCCTGTCCACAGGCATCATAGAAGCCGGTGCGCCGCGCGACCACATCGGCCTTCACCACGGGATCGATATCCTTGAAGTGGACATAGGCCACGCGCGCCATGTGGCGCCTGAGGAAGGCCACGGGGTCAAAACCGGCATAATGCGAATGCCCCGTGTCAAGGCAGATCTTGAGCAGCGAGGGATCGATGTCGGCGAGCAAGCGCTCGATCTCGGGCTCGAAGTCGATGAAGCCCGCCGCATGGGGATGAACCGACACGGTGAGTCCATACTCGGTCGCGCCCATGCGGGCGATGTCGCGGAAGCGGCCCGCGAAGCCGCGCCACTCCGCCTCGTCCATCTGGCAGGCTTCCTCCGGCCGGCCCGCGGTTGGCGCGCGGCGCGGCGAAATGGAATCGATCAGCACCAAATGGCGGGCGCCATGCGCCACAAGCGCCCGGCAGGTGCGGGTGGCGGCATCCTTCACCTCCTCCCACTTGGCCGGATCATGGAAGGGCCGGAACACGACGCCGCCGATCAGCGTGAGGCCGCGCGCCTCAAGGGCGGGGCCCAGCACGGCGGGGTCTTCGGGCATGAATCCGATGGGGCCCAGTTCGATGCCGTTGTAACCTGCGGCGCGGCACTCATCGAGCACACGCTCCCAGGAAGGATTGCGCGGATCATCCGCAAACTCGACACCCCAGGAACAGGGTGCATTACCAATCCGGATGCTCACGTTTCCTCCACCACATTTTCAACCTCAACCCAGCCGCGGGCCCGGTGCGACTGCCAGGCGGCCTCGACGACCTGGTTCACCTGCAAGCCATCCTCGAAGGTCGGCCAGCGCGATTGTCCGGATGAGATCGCCTCGAGAAAGTCACGTGCCTCGATGATGATCTGGTCCTGATAGCCGGTGCCATGGCCGGGCCCCAGGCAGAAGGCCTTGTAGTCCGGATGATCAGGTCCGGTCAGGATCCTGGTGAAGCCCTGCCGCCCGGCGGGCGCATCTGCCTTGTAGAACCACAATGCGTTCTGGTCTTCCTGATCAAAGCGCAGGGCACCCTTGGTGCCGAAGATGTCATAGGCATAACCCATCTTGCGGCCCGTGGCGGTGCGGCTGATAAACAGATGCCCCATTGCGCCATTGGCAAAGCGGCACATCATCTGGGCCTGATCATCATTGGTCACGGGTTCGGGGCCCGCTTCGGAAGGCCGTGTCGCATGGACCGTGCCGATATCGGCGCACAGGCTGTGGATGGGGCCAGCCAGCGCCAGCGCGGCATTGATGATATGGGGCGCAAGATCGCCCAGATTGCCATTGGACTTGCCGCGCGTACGCCATGATGCGGGCATCGCCGGGTCGGCGCAGAAGTCTTCCGTGTGTTCGCCACGGAACCACGTGATGTCGCCGATCTCGCCCGCTGCGATCATCTGGCGCGCCAGTTGCGAGGCCGG
>JBIIGF010000354.1:0-3426 GCA_044236665.1 Aestuariivirga sp.
TTGGGGAAGATGTAGGTCACGCGCACCACGTCGGCCAACGAGAAGCCGGCCTTTTCCATGGCGGCCTTGATGTTGCGGAAGGTCTGGTCGGCCTGTTCGGTCACATCCTCCGAGATGGTCATGGTGTCGTAATTGAAGCCCGTGGTGCCCGAGACCCAGATCCAGTCACCATCGACGATGGCGCGCGAATAGCCGATCTCGGCCTCGAACTTCGACCCCGATGAAATCTGTGTCCTGCTCATGGTGCGTCCTCCTGCGGTGCGGGCGGCATCAGATCGCCCCAGTCCAGTTTGCCGGCCTGCTTGTAGAGCGCGCCATCGCGCCTCGCAACGAGGCGTTCCTCGATGCGCCCTTGCGTGCACAGCCGGAAGCGGGAACCGGGCTTCATGTGCTGCGGCGGCGCGATGATGCGCCCGCCGCCCGAGGCAACACCATCACGCGCCATGATCAGATAGGCGAACCTCTCATCCTCGAAGGGCACGCGGGCACCCTTGGCATGCATGTGGGCCCGGCTGCGGGCCAGCCGCACGCTGAAATGGCACCAGTCCTCCCCCATGATCGGGCAGTCCGCGGCATGCGGGCACGGCGCCACCGGAACAGCCTGCCGCGCCAGCAGGGCAGCCCGTGCGGCACGGATGCGGGAAAAGCCCTGCGGCGTGCCCGGCTCCACCAGCACCAGCACGGAACCACTGGCCCGCCAGAGCTCTTCCGCCAGTTGGCCCGCCTTTGGCAGCGGCAGTTCCGCCAGCGCATAGGCGGCAATCACCAGATCTGCCTGCGGCTCCCGCCCGGCCGTTTCGATGGACCCTGCCCGCGCCTCGGCCCGGCGCAGGGCCTCGCCACCATGGCGTGAGAGATCGGCCGCGAGTTTCAGGAAGGCGGGCGCCGTGTCAAGGAAGGTCACCCGGCCGAGGTCCGGCCAGATGGCCGTGGCCGCCCAGGAAGCCGTGCCCGGCCCCGAACCCGCATCGAGCAGGCTTGCCGGTGCGAAGCCCGGCCGCCGGGCCGCCAGTTCCGCCAGCACGCGCGAGACGGCCGCATAGGTCGCCGGAAGCCGCGCCACCAGATAGCTGGCAAGGTCGATGGCCTGCGACGAGCCACCCGCCCGATAGGTGGCCGACAGGGCCGCGCTGGCTTCCCGCCGGTTGGCGGGCGGGGGGTTGGCCGCCAGCCAGGCCGCAACCGCCGCCGAGAGATCGCCGGGCAGGCTCATGGAGCGCGTGAAAGGAAGTTCATTTGCATGTCGGGGCTTAGCGGATCTAAGGACTGCAAACGATTTCTTTCCGCCCTTCCATTACGAAAGCGGCCCGATGTTCCTGTCATTCTTCCCCTCGCCCCGCCTGTTCTTCACCTCTGCCGCCCTGTGGACGCTCGCCGCCGTGCTGTTCTGGTATCTCGCCGCCAGCGACATGGGTTACCTGGTTGGCCTGCCGAACCCCGCCCCCGATGCCGCCCCGATCATCGGCGTCTCGGTGTTCTGGTCACCGCCGTTTCTGTGGTTCTATCTCTATTATGCGCTGACGGTAGGCATTTTTGCGGGTGTCTGGCGCGTTCTCTCGCCGCAGCCGTGGTTCTACTGGTCGGTGCTTGGCACGGCGCTGATCATTTTCGTCATCTACTTTCAGGTTCAGGTGAGCGTCGCCATCAATGCCTGGTACGGGCCGTTCTGGGACCTCGTGCAGGCGGCCGTTTCCAAGTCGCGGCCGGTGGCGCTGGGCGAATTCTATGCCGAGATCCTGACCTTCTTCTCGATCGCCTCGGTGGCCGTCACGGTCATGGCGCTGAACAACTTTTTCGTCAGCCACTATCTGTTCCGCTGGCGCAACGCCATGAACGATTTCTACACCGAAAACTGGGAGCGGCTCCGCCACATCGAAGGTGCCTCGCAGCGCGTTCAGGAGGATTCGAAGCGCTTTGCCACCCTCACCGAAACACTGGGCGTCAATCTGGTGGATGCGGCGATGACGCTCATCGCCTTCCTGCCGCTGCTGCACAGGCTGTCCGCCAATGTCTCGGAAGTGCCGATCCTCGGCGCCATCCCCTATCCGCTGGTCACGGCGGCACTGCTCTGGTCGGTGTTCGGCACGGCGCTGGTGGCCTTCATCGGCATCCGGCTCCCGGGCCTCGAATTCCGCAACCAGCGCGTCGAAGCGGCCTACCGCAAGGAACTCGTCTATGGCGAGGATGATGCGAACCGGGCCCGGCCGCACACGGTCATGGAACTGTTCAACGCCGTCCGCACCAACTATTTCCGGCTCTACTTCAACTATCTCTACTTCAACGTCGGCCGCTATCTCTATATCCAGTCGGACAACATCTTCCCCTTCATCGTGCTGGCGCCGACCATCGTGGCGGGCAAGATCACGCTGGGGCCGCTCAATCAGATCCTCAGCGCCTTCGGGCAGGTACGCGATTCGCTGCAGTTCCTGCTGAAATCATGGCCGACGATGATCGAGCTGCTCTCGGTCTACAAGCGCCTGCGCGCCTTCGAGGCAACGCTCGAGGGCGAGGCGCTGCCGGAACTCGACCGCGAATACATCGGCAAGGGGCAGGTTGCCTGAAACCTGCCCCGACACCGGCAAGGGGATGACGAACGCCCAGGAAGTTGTTAGAGACAACCAGTTTTGATATGGTGTTGAGATGACGGTTTCACGCATTGCCCTGATCGCCGCCAGCCTGGTGCTGGCCACGCTGCAACCCGCTGCGGCGGAGGAAGCTGCCGGTCAGCACCAGTATGAGTTCGACCTTGGCGTGGGCCTGATGGCCAAACCGCGCTATCCGGGCTCGGATGAGGTGATCGCGGTTCCCTTCCCGCTGATTGCGGTCAGCCGTTTCTTCGTGCCGGGCCTCGGCCAGGTGATCGACGGGGAAGAGTCGCAGAACCGGTTCACGCTCTACCCCTCCTTCAACTTCAACGGCAAGCGCGACGCCTCGGATTCCAACGAACTCGAAGGCATGAAGGATGTGGACTGGGCGGTGGAGGTGGGCCTCGGCGCGGCTTACCGCTATGAGTGGATCCGCGGCTTCGTGGAAGTGCGCCAGGGCTTCAATGGCTATTCCGGCCAGGTGGCGGAGTTCGGCGTCGATGCCATCTTCGATCCGACCGAGCGCATGGAACTGATGATCGGCCCGCGCGCCGGCTGGGGCTCGGATGGCTATATGAGCACCTATTTCGGCATCACGTCGAAGGAGGCAGCGAAAAGCCCTGTCTATGACAAGCCCTATGATGCCGACGCGGGCTTCAACACCGTCGGCCTCGCCGCCACTGGCAGCTATGACATGACCGACAGAACCACCCTTTATGTGCGCGGCGGCTGGGACCGGCTGATCGGCGAGGCGGGTGACAGCCCGATCGTCAAGGAAGGCAGCGAGAACCAATTCTATGGCGGTGCTGGCCTCACCTACAAGTTTCGCTTCAGCCTGAAT
>JBIIGF010000356.1:0-3411 GCA_044236665.1 Aestuariivirga sp.
CTATGCGGGGCGGGTGTTTTCGGAAGACCCCAAGTTGTTGCTGGCGGAACTCCTCGCATCTCTCAATGGCTTCACGGCAGATCTCTCGCAAACCGATGTCATGCGGGCGTTGCGGCAGGCGAAGAAAAAGGCGTCTTTGCTGATCGCGGTGGCTGATCTCTCCGGCCGGTGGACCGTTGAACAGGTGACGGCGGCGCTGACGGAGTTTGCCGATGCCACGCTGCAGGCGGCGATGTCCTGGCTGGTGGCGGATGCGGCGCGAAGCGGCAAGGCGAGGCTGGAGGATCCAGTGTCTCCGCTGGCCGCCTGCGGATATGTGGCGCTCGCCATGGGCAAGCAGGGCGCGTTCGAGCTCAACTATTCAAGCGATATCGACCTCATCATCCTCTATGATCCCTTCACGCCGCTGCTGGAGGATCCGTCCGAGGCTGCCACCTTCTTCGTGCGCTTCACCCGCCGCCTCGTGCAACTGATGCAGGACGTGACGGAGGATGGCTATGTGTTCCGCACCGATCTGCGGCTGCGGCCCGACCCGCGCGCCACACAGGTTGCGATTTCGATCGAGGCAGCGGCGATTTACTACGAGAACCAGGGCCAGAACTGGGAGCGCGCCGCCATGATCAAGGCGCGCGCCGCGGCGGGCGATGTGGCGCTGGGGGCGGAGTTCCTCGACCGCCTCAAGCCCTATATCTGGCGCAAGTACCTCGATTTCGCGGCGATTGCCGATGTGCAGTCACTGAAGCGGCAGATCCACGCCGTGAAGGGCCATGGCGAGATCAAGGTGCGCGGGCATAATCTGAAGCTCGGGCGCGGCGGCATCCGCGAGATCGAGTTCTTCGTCCAGACGCAGCAACTGATCGCGGGCGGGCGGAACCCCAGCTTGCGCGGGCGCGGCACGCTGGCCATGCTCGACCAGCTGGCGGAGGCGCAGTGGATCTCGGCTGACGCCGCTGCCGAGCTGAAATCCGCTTACCGCTTTCTCCGTACCATCGAGCACCGGGTGCAGATGGTGAATGACGAGCAGACCCATTCGCTTCCGGTGGATGATGCCGCGTTCGAATCCCTTGCAAGGTTCTGCGGTTTTGAAACCGGCGAGGCTTTTGATCGGGACGTCCGGCGCACGCTGGAGTGTGTGCAGGGCCATTACGCGCGGTTGTTTGAATCCGCTGAGGAGCTTGGCACGGAGTCGGGAAGCCTGGTCTTCACCGGCGGCGAGGATGACCCGGAAACCATCGAAACCTTGTCGCGCATGGGCTACCACGCGCCCAGCGAAGTCTCGGCGACGATCCGCGGCTGGCATTTCGGCCGCTATGCGGCCACCCGCAGTGCGAGGGCGCGCGAACTGCTGACTGAGTTGATGCCGAAGCTGCTGACATCGCTCGCCGCGATGGGCGATGCCGATCTCGCCTTCCTCGCCTTCGATAAATTCCTCAGCGGGCTTCCGGCGGGGGTTCAGCTCTTCTCCCTGCTGAAGGCCAATCCACGCCTGCTGGACCTGCTGGCGACGATCCTCGGCAGCGCGCCGCGCCTTGCCGAACAGCTGAGCCGCAGGCCAAAGGTGCTGGATGCGGTGCTCGATCCCGGCTTCTTCGGCCCCATGCCGACGGTTGCGCAGATGGAGCAGGTGATCGGCCCCGTGCTGCCATTGGGCCTGCCGCTCGATGAGGCGGTGGACCGTGCCCGTATCGTGGGCAAGGAACAGGCCTTCCGCATCGGCGTGCGCGTGCTCTCAGAAACGGTGAGCGCGGTCGAGGCCGGAACCGCTTTCTCTCAGCTTGCCGGATTGCTGCTCACCCATCTTCATGCCGCCGTGCTGCAGGACCTCGAGCAGCGCCACGGCAAGGTGCCGGGCGGACGCAGCGCCGTGATCGCCATGGGCAAGCTCGGCGGCCGTGAGATGACGGCGGGCTCCGACCTCGATCTCGTCATCATCTATGATGCGGCGGCCAGTGCCGAGATGACCGATGGTGCCAAGCCCCTCAGCATCAATCAGTTCTACGCCCGCATGACCCAGCGGCTGATCTCGGCGCTCTCCGCACCGACGGCGGAAGGCGTGCTCTATGAGGTGGACATGCGGCTTCGGCCTTCGGGCAGCAAGGGGCCGGTGGCGGCAAGCCTGCCAAGCTTCCGGAGCTATCATCATGATTCCGCCTGGACATGGGAGAAGCTGGCGCTGACGCGGGCAAGGCCCATCTGCGGCGACAGCAGCCTGATGGCGGAAATTTCCGGTGAGATCGCCCGTGCCCTGTGTGCCCCGCGCGATGCCGCAGCGACGGTGAGCGACGTTGTCGACATGCGCCGCCTGATGATCCGCGAACAGGCCTCGACCGGCCTGTGGGACATCAAGCGGGCGCGCGGCGGCCTCGTGGAACTCGAGTTCATCGCCCAGACGCTGCAATTGCTGCACGCGCCGGAACGGCCCGGCGTTCTCGATACCAATACGCTGGCGGCGCTCGAGAAGCTGGCGCAGGCGGGTGTGCTGGATGGCGCCGATCACGCCGCGCTGAAGGAGGCGGGGCTGCTCTACCACCGCCTGACCCAGGTGTTGCGGCTGTGCGTCGATGGCGCCTATGACCCGGAGGCGTCGCTCCCCGCACTCAACCATTTGGTTGCGAGTGCTGCGGAAAGCCCCGGCATTCCGGCTGCCGAGGCGCTGCTGGCGGAAACCCAGGCCCGGGTGGCTGGCCTGTTCGACCGGCTGGTCGGCAGGATTTCCTGAAAAACCAGCGACGGATTGGACCCCTTGGCGCGTCCTATGATCAGGACAACTGACAGGAGGAACATGTCCATGCGCCGTCTGACCCTGACACTCGCGCTTCTTGGCCCGCTCGCTTTCATCCCGGCGGCATCGGCGATGGAGCCCTATCTTCCCAAGACCCAGAAAAGCTTCAATGCGGTTGACGCCGACAAGAACGGCAAGATCACCGCCGCCGAGATCACACCCAGGGCCGGGAAGCGTTTCGACCGCTTCGATGCCGACAAGAACGGTGCCGTGACGCCCGCCGAGATCGAGGCGGTGCTGAAGGCAGCGCTGGAGCGGCAGCGCGACCGGATCATGGCCGGTCTTGATGCCGACAAGGATGGCACCATCAGCCGCACGGAATATGATGCCTCGGTGGACAAGATGCTGGCCGCTGCCGATGGCGACAAGGACGGCGGCCTGTCGCTCGACGAGGTGCGGAAGTCCAGGGTTGCGAAAATCGCCAAACCCGCTACGGCTACCGGGGAAACTGCCAACTGAGCCGCTTGTCTGGACCAGCCTTTGACCCGCGATGCCACGGCCTTCCAGCAGATGACGGATGCCGGCCTGCTGGAGGCCGCCGCCGGCGGAAGCCATGCGGCCTTTGCGGAGATCGTCACGCGCCATTTCCAGCCGGTTTACCGGCTGGTCTGGCGCATGACCGGCGGCGC
>JBIIGF010000355.1:0-3411 GCA_044236665.1 Aestuariivirga sp.
CCCCTTGCCAAGCCGGCTCTTCGGCTCCAGCGAGCCGGGAATGCCGATGCCGACACTGCCGCGCCGCCCGGTCTTGTCCTCCAGTGCCTGCACCATGGCGGCAATGGCCCTGAGGCAGCCCTGATAGTCATGGCGCGGCGTCGCCTCGCGCAGGCGCAGAAGCTCCCGCCCATCGCGCTCCATCGCCACGCCCTCGATCTTCGTACCGCCCCAGTCGATTCCGATCAGCATGAGTCACATCTCACAGCGGCGAGCGGGAATAGGCAAGCACATTCCCCAACTCTCATCTTCGCCGGACTTGATCCGGCGATCCTTTTGATTGCAACGGAAAAAGGATACGGAGATCAAGCCCGCACGTGATGAGTGGACGTGCTTGCACAAAAGAGAACCCCGCGCGGGGCGGTCCCGCGCGGGGTCTGATCGTCAGATCGGTGTGGAACTCAGCCGTGGGCCAGAACGGCCAGCAGCAACAGGGCCACGATGTTGGTGATCTTGATCATCGGGTTCACGGCGGGGCCCGCCGTGTCCTTGTAGGGGTCGCCGACGGTGTCGCCCGTCACCGAAGCCTTGTGGGCTTCCGAACCCTTGAAGTGCTTCACGCCCTTGGAGTCCACGAAGCCGTCCTCGAAGGACTTCTTCGCATTATCCCAGGCGCCGCCGCCTGCCGTCATCGAGATGGCGACGAACAGGCCGGTCACGATCACGCCCATCAGCATGGCGCCGACGGCCGCGAAGGCCTGCGCCTTGCCGGCGATGGCAAGGATGGCGAAGTAGACGACGATCGGCGAGAGCACGGGAAGCATCGAAGGCAGGATCATTTCCTTGATCGCGGCCTTGGTCAGCATGTCCACCGCACGGCCATAGTCAGGCTTGTCCTTGCCTTCCATGATGCCGGGCTTCTCCTTGAACTGGCGGCGCACTTCCACCACCACCGCCTGAGCGGCACGTCCGACGGCCGTCATCGACATGCCGCCGAACAGATAGGGCAGCAGGCCGCCGAACAGCAGGCCTACGACCACATAGGGATTGGCCAGCGAGAAGTCGACCGCGCCCAGTCCCTTGAAGTACTGGTAGACGGTCGAACCCTCGGCATTCGCCTGCGTGGTGAAGTAGGCCAGGTCCTGGGTGTAGGCTGCGAACAGCACCAGCGCGCCGAGGCCCGCCGAACCGATGGCGTAACCCTTGGTCACGGCCTTGGTGGTGTTGCCCACCGCGTCCAGCGCGTCGGTGTTGTGGCGCACTTCCTTGGGAAGGCCCGCCATTTCGGCAATGCCGCCCGCGTTGTCCGTCACCGGACCGAAGGCGTCGAGCGCCACGATCATGCCAGCCAGCGCCAGCATGGTCGTCACCGCGACGGCCGTGCCGAACAGACCGCCCAGCACATAGGTGACGATGATGCCCGCCACGATCACGATGGCCGGCAGCGCCGTTGCTTCCATCGAGACGGCGAGGCCCTGGATCACGTTGGTGCCGTGACCGGTGATCGAGGCTTCGGCGATCGAGTTCACCGGGCGCTTGCCGGTGCCGGTGTAGTATTCGGTGATCCAGATGATCGCCGCCGTGATGAGAAGCCCCACCACGCCGCACCAGAACAGGTTCATCGGCGTGAAGCCGCCGAGATCGACGGACATGCCGCCAAACACGTAGCTGATCACCGGATAGAGCGCGATGAGCGAGAGGATGCCCGTCGCGATCACGCCCTTGTAGAGCGCGCCCATGATGTTGTTGGAGGCACCCAGCTTGACGAAATAGGTGCCGATGATGGAGGTCACCACGCAGGCGCCGCCGATGGCCAGCGGCAGGATCATGCCGGCAAGCTTGAACTCGGCCGGCAGCGCGATCGCCGCCAGAACCATGGTGGCGACGGCCGTGACCACATAGGTCTCGAACAGGTCGGCCGCCATGCCGGCGCAGTCGCCGACATTGTCGCCCACGTTGTCGGCGATGGTCGCGGGGTTGCGCGGATCATCCTCGGGGATGCCCGCTTCCACCTTGCCCACCATGTCGCCGCCGACGTCGGCGCCCTTGGTGAAGATGCCACCGCCAAGACGCGCGAAGATCGAGATCAGCGAAGCGCCGAAGGACAGGGCCACGAGGGCGTCGATCACCGTGCGGCCGGTCGGGTCGAGGCCGAGGGAATCCTTCAGGAAGCCGAAGTAAAGGGTCACGCCGAGCAGGCCGAGGCCAGCAACGAGAAGGCCCGTCACGGCACCCGCCTTGAAGGCGAGGTCGAGGCCGCCCGCCAGCGACTTGGTCGCGGCCTGGGCCACGCGGACATTGGCGCGCACCGACACGTTCATGCCGATGAAGCCGGCAACGCCCGACAGGATCGCGCCAATGGCAAAGCCGATGGCGGACCAGACGCCCAGCAGCAGCCAGGCGAGAACGAAGATCACCACGCCGACGATGCCGATGGTGGTGTACTGACGGTTCAGATAGGCTTTGGCGCCTTCGCGCACGGCTGCCGAGATCTCCTGCATACGCGCCGTGCCGGCGTCGGCAGCCATCAGGCTCCGCGTCGTCACGATGCCGTACACGATGGAGAGCGCGCCAGCGAGCACGATCAACCAGAGTGCAGTGGTCATGTTAAACCCTTATCATTATTAGCGTTTCCCCAGAGCCCCCGACGGAATCAACCGCGTGTCCCTGCTCTGAAAGATGGCAAAGGTATGCCGCATCGGCAGACCAAGCGCAACCGCCAGAATGGCCCGGGCAGAGAGCCCCAAAGCGGCGGTATTGCTGGAGTTTTCCGGCCTCGCGCCGCTGCCAGCCCTGCCATCAAAGCGGCGGGTTTCCATGATCAGGGGTGGTGTGTTTCGCGCCACGGAGAAAACCATGAAAGCCTGGACCCTGACCTGCTTAGGCGCTGCCCTTCTGGTGGCCTCGGGCCTCGCCATCCTGCCGCGCGGGGTGGAGGGGGCCCGCCTGCTGTCCGGCCCGCGCGACGAGGTGGCCGTCGCGCACTACGCGCTGGCCGGAAAGACCGCGGCCGATTATCAGGCAGCGGCCGAACAGGCGCTCGCCGCAGGCGACGAGGATCTGGCCGCCAGCGTCATCGCATTGTCGGTGCGCAATGGCGTGGCGCTTCCGCCAGCGCTTCCCGCGAAGGTCCGCGCCGCGCAGGAAGATGCGGCGGCCCGCATCGGCGAAGATGTGTGGAACGGTTTTCTCAGCGGCGATGCGCCGAATGAGGCCGCCCTCGCGGGGGCGGTGGCAGCTGACCTCACAGGGGTGGGCGACATCCGCGACCTCTATCAGGAAGCCGTACGATATGTGAACGGCGAGGCGGTTGATGGCCTGACGGTCGGGCTTGCCACGCTGGGGCTTGGCCTCACGGCGGCCACCGTTGCCTCACTGGGGCTGACGCTTCCCGAACGTGCCGGCCTCAGCACGCTGAAGGCCGTCCGGCGG
>JBIIGF010000357.1:0-3400 GCA_044236665.1 Aestuariivirga sp.
GTCAGGCTGGTGGGCGAGCAGAGCCTGTTCCAGGCCTCGGTTCAGAGGCTTGCCGGTACCGGATTCTCTGCGCCGGTCATTGTCACCTCGGATGCCTTCCGCTTCGTGGTGACAGAGCAACTGGCGGGGGTGAACATGGCGGCCGCCGCCACGCTGATCGAGCCTGATCCGCGCAACACTGCTCCAGCCGTACTCGCCGCCGCCCTGTGGCTGGACCGGCAGGACCCCGAGGCGGTGATGCTGGTGGCCCCCTCCGACCACGTGATGCCGGAGCCGGAGCGCTTCCGCGCCGCGGTAGCCGCTGCGGTGCCGGCTGCCAAGGCAGGCCGGATCATTACCTTCGGCATCACCCCCACGCGGCCCGAGACAGGTTACGGCTATCTCGAACTCGCCTCGCCCGAGGCGCGCACGGCTGCTGAGCCGCAGCCCCTCACCCGCTTCGTCGAGAAGCCCGACAGCACAACGGCCGAGGCCATGCTGGCCGCAGGGCGGTATTTCTGGAACGCCGGAATCTTCCTGTTCCGGGCGCGCACCATGATCGAGGCCTTCGAGGCGCACGCGCCTCAGATGATCGCGCCCGCCACAGAGGCCGTCGAACAGGCCACGCGGGACCTGCACTTCCTCCGCCTCGCGCCGGAGCCCTGGGGGCAGCTTCCCGCCATCTCGATTGACTATGCCATCATGGAGAAGGCCGCAAACCTCGCGGTCATGCCGTATCAGGGCCGCTGGTCGGACCTCGGCAGCTGGGATGCCGTCTGGCAGGAGGGCAGGCCCGACGCCGATGGCAATGTGCTCTCATCCGGTGCACTGGCCATTGACTGCAGGGGCTCGATGCTGCGCTCTGAAACCGAGGGGCTGGCGCTCGTGGGCATCGGCCTTGACGAAATGATCGCCGTCGCCATGCCGGATGCGGTGCTGGTGGCGCGCAAGGCCGACACGCAGCGGGTAAAGGAGGCGGTCGACGCGCTCAAGGCCCGCTCGGCGAAGCAGGCCACCACCTTCAACCGCGACCACCGGCCCTGGGGCTGGTATGAGAGCCTCGCCATGGGCCAGCGCTTTCAGGTGAAGCGCATCGTGGTGACGCCCGGCGCGGCTTTGTCGCTCCAGTCCCATCACCACCGTGCCGAGCACTGGATCGTGGTGCAGGGGACAGCGAAGGTCACGGTCAATGGCGAGACGAAGCTGCTCGGCGAGAACCAGTCGACCTACATCCCGCTTGGCGCCGTACACCGGCTTGAGAACCCCGGCAAGGTGCCGATGATCCTGATCGAAGTCCAGACCGGCGCCTATCTGGGTGAGGACGACATCATCCGCTACGAGGACGTCTACGCACGCTCGTAGGCCTCTCCACGTAACGGACGATTTCCTTCCAAGCGCTGGGTGCCAACCGAACGTTCGCAAGCAAAGCGTCTGCGGTATCCCGTTTACTCCGCCGTTTACCGGATCGAGAGTTTCGGAGATGGGAGGTGGATTTCAGTCTCTGAGCACTCTTGCATCCTTCAAGGTGCGGAGAGATACGCGCGGAACATCGCCGGCTTGCCAACATCCAACGAGCCTAAAGCCGCTCGGCGACGATAACCCATCCGATCTTTTCGCCTGCCTCGTGGCAGAAGCTCAACCGGAAGCCGCTCCTTTCGATACAGTTACGCAGGAAATGAAGGCTCCAACCGCTCTCGAACCAGCCAAACTTGCGAATACAGTAAATCGAGAGGGGATCCTGCCTGAGCCCCCAGTTCTTCCAGTAGTTGTTGATGGGTTCACCAAGGATCAGAAGCTTGCCGCCCGGGCGGAGAACTCTGGCCACTGCCTCAAGCGCTTCCCATGGCCTCACCGCGTGGTGCAGGCATTCATAGTAGGCTGCAGCATCAAAGCGACCTTGTGGCAAGGCCTCGAAAGTTCCTTGAACGGCTTCGATCGGAAGGTTCCGTTGTCTGGCGCGGACATTCACAAGTTCGACGAAGGCCGGGTTGATATCAACGGCCGTGACGCGAAGTCCCGTATAGGCAAATATTTCACTGCTTAGTCCCCAGCCACAGCCGATGTCCAACAGGTTGCTGCCCGCTGGGAGATCCGATTGCATGAGCCCGCAAGAAAGGCGTGCCACATGCTTCGCCACGTCATGGGCAGGCAGATGCGCGTAAGGGTTTACTGCAGAGACGTGTGCCGCCAGGTCGAAGGCTGCCAACTCGTTCACGGACTGATCGAGATCCCGCCCCGAAAGCTCGCGGTAAAGGTCCAGTTGCTGGCCCACATATGCGGCGCCAAACGGGTCAAGATCCTGATCCAGCTTCGTTGTATGTGTGAACTCGCACTGATCCCAGAATGCAATGACATCCGGCGATCCAACATGTCCCCGGCGATCGGTTTCCGCAACAAAGGCATCAAGATCCGAAGACTGGAACACCCGTTTTGCCGATGTGTACACTGCGGCGGAACTTGCCGCGAGCGTCCCGGCGCTGGCTTGTCTCGGAACCTGCTCATCTTGCGGCAGATCTTCCGAACCAGTCTCCTTCCGGCGCTTCGCCCACGCATAGAGCTTGAGATCCTCATCGACAATACTCAAGATTGCCTGTCTTACCTCGTCTGAAATACCCGACTGGGTAACATACTTGGTTGACGCATTCTCAGCAGGCACCCGGACCAGATTCTTTTGATCAAACACAGAATCGATATCGTCAAAAAAAAGTATATCGATCCCGAATATTCCGATCGATTCGACTGCAGATCTAAAGCTGGGACTCATACCAAGTGTAGCGCATATCAAGTTATTCGGAATGATCTTTTCAATGATATCGAAAAGGACCTGAGACGGTACCGTGCCGCCAGGGCCCCAGTCAGAAACTCCCACGACGTTGGCCCAGCTTTCCACTGTCTTTCCCGGACGGTGCTCTGTGACGCAGGTGATGATATAATTGATAAAAGAAATGACAGTGGCTACGGGGTCCCTCAGGACAACAAACACATCATCATCAGGACGTCTCACACCAAGCGAGAGAAGCTTCCTCGTGCTCGGATGTCCGATCAGAGCAATGGTCCGATTGTTCTTTCTGAGTAACGATACGGCACGACCATAATATGCGAGACGATTTGGCTCCCATTCGTCAAGTTCCGCCGGCGGGACGAGAAAGACGAACCGGCGGGACTGGCGTTGTGCTTCGATGATTGTGGATCCACCCGATTTCGGAACATGCAGAAAGATTGATGCGGTGGCGTGAGGGAACATGTCCCTCAGAACATGGATGTGACGCGCAACAAACTCGTCTGAACTCAGGACCTCGAGGGCACAGCCAAGGCGGTCAGCCACCTTCTGGCCAGCAAGTACGCTCGTTTCCGGACTGCGGCCCAGAATTGCCTCATAATAGTAACGCCGAGATCCCGCTTGCGGAGTTTCCTCCAACCG
>JBIIGF010000358.1:0-3386 GCA_044236665.1 Aestuariivirga sp.
CGAGGCGGCCCTGCGGATAGACGCGGCGGCGCTCGTTCACATAGCTGACGCCGGGGATGCCCAGATTATGCACGGCGTCGCGCTCTTCGGGCGATACCTGGCGCTTCACCCAGGCGAAATGCTTGCCACCCGAAAGCTTGCGGCGAAGCTCACGCGCATTGAGATCGGGCAAGGTGGCGGTCAGGAGTTCGATCGCCTCGTCAACATCGATGATCTTGGAGGGATCGGCGAAGATCGACGCCACCGCCACATCAGTTGCCAGAAGCACGCCGTTGCGATCCACGATGTCCGGGCGCGGCAGCCTGTCCTCGACCGGTGCGCGCTGGCGGGCCTCCTCTTCCTTCTGGAAGATCGTCAGATGGACGAGCTGCCCCGCAATGGCAAGGAAGGCAGCGCTGAAGCAGATGCCGATCAGCCGGATGCGGTTTTGTCCGGCAAGGCGGCGCGGCCTGCCATCATCGGGAATATGGTCCGTCGTCTGGTCGGTCATTGCTTCATCTTGTCAATGATGGCGCCGATCGGGTCAGAACCTTCGGCCTCGAGCTTGATCACCGGTTCCGGGGGAACCTTCTGGACGATCTCGTCGAGCTTCACGATCTGCCGGGCCTTCAGCGTCGAGAGCCCCAGATATTTCTCCGCCAGTGCGCGCAGCCGGTCGGGCCGGGTGAGGCTCGACCATTCGGCGTTCAGCAGGCGGAGGTTTTCAGTCTCCTCGTCGATGTCGCGCTGATACTTGGCGATCTCGCGCTCCAGCCCGCGCGTGGTGTGTTCATGCGAATAGAGCACGAAGCCGGAGATCAGCAGGCTGACGACGAGGATGAAGTTCAGGAACTTGTGCATCAGTGGCGTGTCCCCTGGGGCACGGTCAGGCCGATTTCATGGCCGATGGGCGGCATCGGCGGGGCATGGGTACGGATACCGGCGCGCAGCTTGGCCGAGCGCGCCCGGGGGTTGCGCGCAGCCTCTTCGGCCGAAGCGCCGATGTGGCCCTTGAAGGCGAGCGTGAAGGAAGGCTCCGGGCCTTTCACGGCATCCGGCAGGTGGCGGGAGCCGGACGGAAGCTTGCCGGCGCGCGCCGCGAAGAAGCGCTTGACGATGCGGTCCTCGAGCGAATGGAAGGTGACGACGACCAGCCTGCCGCCGGGCACCAGCAGGCGCTCCGCCGCATGCAGCGCCGCGACGAGTTCGTCGAGCTCACCGTTCACATGGATGCGCAGCGCCTGGAAGGTGCGTGTCGCAGGGTGGATGCGGTCCATCGGCCGCGGCCGCCCGGTGGCGCGCTCGATGGCCCGCACCAGATCGAAGGTGGTGGTGATCGGCGCTTCCCGGCGCGCCGCAACGATGGCGCGGGCAATGGCGCGCGACTTGGGTTCCTCGCCGAACACATAGATGATGTCGGCCAGCACCTCCTGCGGCAGCGCGTTCACCATGTCCGCCGCCGTGGGGCCGGACTGCGCCATGCGCATGTCGAGCGGCCCGTCCCGCAGGAAGGAGAAGCCGCGCTGAGCTTCGTCGAGTTGCATGGAGGACACCCCGATATCCAGCACCACGCCATCCAGCGCCTGAACCCCGGCTGCTGCGGCCAGCGCCTCCATATCGGCGAAGCGGCCTTCAAGAAGGGTCAGCTGTCCGCCGGCGTCCGCAACCAGAGCCTGCCCGGCCGCGATGGCGGAAGGGTCGCGATCAATGGCGATGACCCGCGTGGCGGCGGCCGCCAGGATGGCGCGCGTGTAGCCGCCCGCCCCGAACGTGCCGTCGAGATAAATTGCGCCGTCATGCGGGCGCAGCGCATCCAGCACTTCGGCCAGCATCACGGGCACATGCGGTTGGCTGATGGTCGGTTCGGCGGCCATGGAAAGCCCGGAAAACAGGGTGAAAAAGGCGTTAAGGGTCAGCCTGACATTGCCGCCGGGCTGCTTAACAAATGGTTTCGATTCCGGTTTCCGGAAGGATAAAGCCAGCCGGCCTGTAAGCCGGGTTCTGTCCATGCGGATTGCGCCGCACTGTATGACCATTCATCTGGAGCGTCCGTCGCCGGACGCTTCACGCAACCTACCCGGGTGACTGGGCCGGAAACGGCCCTGGCGGCCCGAAAGCCGCCACGCCACCCCTATTCGGTCTTGCTCCCGGTGGGGTTTGCCATGCCGCCCTCATTGCTGAGGCCGCGGTGCGCTCTTGCCGCACCTTTTCACCCTTGCGTCAGGCCGAGGCCCGGTTCCGCGGTATCTTCTCTGTGGCACTGTCCCTGGGGTCGCCCCCGCCGGGCGTTACCCGGCACCGTGTTTCCATGGAGCCCGGACTTTCCTCCCCCGCGCCCTTTCGGGACTTGCGGCAGCGGTCATCCAGCCAGCTGGCAGGTCTGAGGTAGGCGATCAGCGGCGGAATGGCAATGGCGAATGGCGGGACTCCCTCCACACCACAACCGCCGTCATCCCGGCGAAGGCCGGGATCCAGCTGTCCTGCCGCCTGGCTAGCTCCTCAAGCGGGCCCGTGGCTTTTGCCCCGGGTGACGGGGTGGAGACCTATCGCTCGAACACCACCCGCCCGTCGCACACCGTCATCCTCGGGCGGATGCCCTTGAAGCTGGCGGGGTCGGTCTTTTCCAGGTCCACCGGCATCACGCAGACGTCGGCCAGAAGTCCCTCCTTCAGCACACCCGTCTTGCCCTCCATGAAGCCGGCATAGGCGCCGTCCGCCGTGTAGGAATGGAGCGACTGTTCCAGTGTCTGGCGGTTGTCGGGCTGGTCATCGTTCCAGCGGGACCGCGTCATGGCGGACTGGATCGACCACATCGGGTCGATGTCGGAGACCGGCCAGTCGGTGCCGAAGACGAGGCGCGCGCCCGCCGCGCGCAGCGCCGTCCAGGCGAAGGCCAGTGGCCAGCGCTGCTCGCCAATGCGGGAGAGGTAGGGCTCGAGCGGCAGGCCGTGGTTTCCCGGCGGGTGCGGCGGCTGCATGGAGGCGATGACGCCCAACTCCGCAAAGCGCGGGATGTCGGAGGCCTGGATCACCTCCACATGCTCCACCCGGTGGCGCGAGTCGCGACGGCCATTGACCTTCTGCGCCGCCGCATAGCCATCGAGCACGATCCGCACCGCGCCATCGCCAATGGCGTGAACGGCAATCTGCAGGCCACGCCGGTCAGCCTCCACCGCGAGCTCCTTGAAGCGCTCGGGCGCGAAGAGCGGCTCGCCCTTCCAGCCCGGCCGGTCGGCATAGTCCTCCACCATCACGGCCGTGCCGGAATCGGTGACGCCATCCATGAACAGCTTCACGAAGCCCGAACACAGCATGTCGGAGCGGTAGCGCGCCGCCATGCGGCTGGCCTTCTCCAGCATGGACAGTTCCATGAAGTTCTTGAAGTGGAAGGGCACCCTCACACGCGC
>JBIIGF010000526.1:0-3385 GCA_044236665.1 Aestuariivirga sp.
TTCGGACAAAAAGGATGGCCGGTGCGTATCTTCGAGCGGCGCCCCCGGCTTCCAATCTTCAGACAATGTCGCGCGGCGCGCATGACAGCGCGCGCATGTTTCAACTTCATCGCCGATACGGCGATCAGCGCTTTTTGTCGGATTGCCCGTGCGCGGATCGATCGACCAATCCACCGCGCCACGGGTGGTCGCCTTGTGCGCAAAACCTTTCAGCGCGTCGGCAGACTTGCCACCTTGCGCCCATTGCATGTGCTGTGTGCCCGGACCATGGCACGATTCACAGCCAATGCTGATTTCAGAAAACGATGTCTCGAAGCGATTGCTAGCGGGGTCGTATTTCTTTTCGACATGCGTGGAATGGCATTCCGCGCACATATAGTTCCAATTCTGCTGGCCGCGTGTCCAATGCCGTGTGTCAGACGGCGGAATAGCCTCGTCGCCATAGGCATGAAACCAGCGTTGCCCGCCCTTGTCTTTGGGCCGCGTATCCCAAGCCCAAGGCAGAACCTGCACGCGCCCATCATCGAAGCGGACCAGATATTGCTGTAACGGTTCAATCCCGAACACAGACGAGATGGCAAAGGCTTCTGGCTGTCCTTGGCCATTCTCGGTTTCGACCATGAAGCGACCATCGCGGCGGAAGAAACGGGCTTTCGATGGACCCTGCTGCGCTGTCCCCTCATTGAAATCGCCAAGTACGGTTTCGGCCGTAGCGTCTGCCATGGCATGGGCATGGTGCGACTGCGCCCAATCCTGAAACTCCCGCGCATGGCATGAAGCACAGGCCAGTGATCCGGCATAGCCGCCTGCTGAATGGACAAGGCGACCTATGCTCCCGGGTAAAGCCGTGCGGTTTTGCGCCTCCACCGGACGCAAAAAAGCCAGCGCGATGAAGATCATCATCGCACTGGCCATGGCTGCGAAGAAAACTTCGCTTCGTCTCACCTGAGCGCCTCGCTCTTTCCCTGTGGCAAAGAGCGACTTTGTTTCGCTCAACCGCCTTGGTTCTGCATCACTTTTTCCATGACGCGATCAAGGTTGAAGCTACCCGGCTTTTGCCGTGGAGGAAACTGGCGGAAGCTTTGCAGCCATTGGCCCACATAAGCCCCCGCTGGAGCGATCAGATACATGCGATCAAGATACCAGCGCTGGTATCCCATCGCGTTCTCTTCTTCCGCCCGCTCGAACGGGTCCATCCGCAGATTGGTGATGAGCGGCGCACGTAATTCCTCGAACGGCGTCTGCCAAACCTTGAGGCCCATCGCGTTCTGCTTGAGGAAGGTGATCTTCCAATTGCCATAACGCACGGCGGCCACGGAGCCATCATCGGTCCAATAGATGAACTCCTTGCGCGGCCATGCGCCCTCGCCTTTCAGTGCGGGCAGCAGATTATAGCCATCGAGATGGACCTTGTAGGTACGGTCACCGATTTTTTTGCCTTCGAGCAATTCCTGCTTGATCGTAGTGTTGCCTGAGGCTGCCATCAGAGTGGTCAGCATGTCTTCATGCGCGGCCACTTCGTTGATGACAGTGCCGGGCTTAATCACGCCGGGCCAGCGAATGACGGTTGGAACGCGATAGCCGCCTTCCCAATTCGTATTCTTTTCGCCGCGGAACATCGTCGTGCCGCCATCGGGCCAAGTGAAAGTTTCGGCGCCATTGTCGGTCGAATACATCACGATCGTATTGTCTTCGATCTTGAGGTCCTTCAACTTCGTGAGAAGCTGACCCACCATGCCATCATGCTCGACCATGCCATCGGCATAAACGCCAAGCCCGGTCTTGCCCTGCGAAGCAGGCTTCAAATGCGTGAAGATATGCATCCGCGTGGTGTTGTACCAAACGAAAAACGGCTTGTTGTCTTTGACGGCCCGATCAATGAAGCCGAGCGCCTTGTCGGTCACTTCTTCGTCGATCGTCTCCATGCGCTTGCGCGTCAAAGGACCGGTATCTGTGATTCTACCATTCGCAAAGGAATGGATCACGCCGCGCGGACCGAACTTCTTCTTGAATTCCGGATCTTTCGGGTAATCAACGTTCTCAGGCTCTTCCTCTGCATTGAGGTGGTAGAGATTGCCGAAGAATTCGTCGAAGCCATGCGCCGTCGGCAGCATGTCATCGCGATCACCAAGATGGTTCTTGCCGAATTGGCCCGTCACATAGCCTTGTTGCTTGAGCAGGGTCGCGATGGTCGGATCCTCGGCCTTCATGCCTTCCGGCATGCCCGGCAGACCGACCTTGGTCAGCCCCGTCCGGATCGGCGACTGGCCCGTGACGAAGGCGGCGCGGCCGGCTGTGCAGCTCTGCTGGCCATACCAATCCGTAAAGAGCGCGCCGTCCTTAGCGATGCTGTCGATGTTGGGCGTCTTGTAGCCCATCATCCCCATATTGTAGGCGCTGATGTTGAACTGGCCGATATCATCACCCCAGATGATCAGGATATTCGGCTTTTTCGCGGGTTGCTGGGCCTGTGCCACTGAGGCGACGGCCAAGGCCAAGACCGCCACACCTGAGCGGATTAAACCAGAAGAGAGCCCAAGAACCATTTTCGCTTCCTTCAACTACAAAATGACTGTTCGCCATTCGCGAACGGACCCGTGTTTATGTTATCAAAGATTACCTTTGGGAGGATATCGTGATTGTCTGCCAACGGACAGTCCTTACGCTCGGACGGATTTGATGGCACTCTCCGATAAGGCCAAGACCATGCTGGCCAAAGATCGAATGGTTCAGTCCCTCCCCGAGGAGATGCGCGCCATCCTCATCGAGCGCTTGATGACGCAGCGCGTGCGCGGTGGGGAGTGGATTTACCGTCTAGGTGACGCTGCAGGGGGCATCTATTTCATTTCTGATGGTGGAGTGCGCGTCGAGATTGCAACCGGAGCGCTCAATACATTCATCGCCCATTACATTCCCGCCGGCCTTTGGTTTGGCGAACCCTCTGCCCTCACAGGCCAACCGCGCATGGTTGGCGTTGTCGCTGCTCAGAATTCTGAATTACTGCATATCAGCCTGCCGCACCTCAATCAGTTGATCGCGCAATATCCAGAAATTCTACGGCAATTGGCAGTCATCACACAAATGTATCTTCGTACCTCCATCGGTGCGATTGCCGATTTGATGTTGCGCGATACGGAAGCCCGCTTCATCGCGACCGTGCTGCGCTTGGCAGGCATTCGCGATGACGAGACAGCCAAAGGCCGTTTCGATGTCTTCTTCTCTCAAGAAGAGATCGCCGCCATGGCCAATGTTGCCCGTACAACGGCCAACACCATATTGGGAAAACTGCAAAAGGAAGGCGCTGTCGAGATCACCTATCGACGCGTTGTTATCCTCGACAGTGCAAAGCTTCGCCAGTTTCTACAGGCAGACACGTAAAAGGCGA
>JBIIGF010000012.1:0-12430 GCA_044236665.1 Aestuariivirga sp.
TCGAATCCGGCATACCGCGGCTTCATTGCGCGCCTTCAACAATGGATCTCCTGGGGGCGGAACTCGAACTTGCTGATATCGATCGGAAAACCTATCGTTTGGCTGATGCTGTGACAGCGCTTGCCAGGGAGGCGGACCCCAACCGGAGCTACAGCTATATTCTGGTCGATTGCCCACCATCGCTCAATCTTCTGACAATCAACGCGCTCTCTGCGGCGGATGCAATCCTGGTTCCGCTTCAATGTGAGTTTTTCGCCCTTGAAGGGTTGAGCCAGTTGATCAAGACAGTGGAACGGGTGAAGACCAATCTCAATCCACGCCTGACCATTCAGGGCATCGTGCTCACGATGTTTGACCGCCGCAACAATCTCTCCGAACAGGTGGCGGAGGATGTGCGGAGCGTGCTTGGCGACAAGGTTTACCAGACCGTCATTCCGCGCAATGTGCGTATTTCCGAGGCGCCGTCGCATGGAAAGCCGGTGCTGCTTTATGACAATAACTGCGTTGGCTCACAGGCCTATATCCGGCTGGCTTCCGAAATCATTCGTCGTGAGCGTGAGTTGCGCGCCGCCTGAACCGATTCGACCCCGTCACGATTGACTTGAGAAGAAAATGGAACGAGACATGGACATGGCAAGCACACCCAAGAAGAGGCTGGGCCGTGGCCTGGCAGCCCTCATTGGTGATGACAGCACTGAGGAAACGATGGTGCAGGATGTCCGTTCGCTCCGCCATATGCCGATCGAACATCTGAAGCCCAGTCCAAACAATCCGCGCAAGCATTTTGCCGAGGCCGACCTCGAGGATTTGGCGAAGTCGATCCGGGACAAGGGCTTGCTCCAGCCCATCGTCGTGCGTCCACTGGCATCCGGAGACTTTGAAATTGTCGCTGGCGAACGCCGCTGGCGGGCCGCACAGCGCGCCGGTGTTCATGACGTGCCCGTGCTGGTCCGTGAATTGTCGGATGCCGAGGCCCTCGAGATCGCCCTGATCGAAAACATCCAGCGGTCGGATCTCAACCCGCTCGAAGAAGCCCGGGCCTATGGCCTGCTGCTGGAACAGTTCACATATACCCAGCAGCAACTGGCGGATTCAGTGGGTAAGAGCCGTAGCCACATCGCCAACACCCTTCGGCTTTTGGCACTGCCGGAAGCGGTAAGGACCCAGATCGAAGCCGGTTTGCTGACTGCGGGACATGCCCGCGCCATCGTTGCCACCAAGTCACCGGCGGAACTCGCCAATCAGATCATCAAGCTCGGCCTGTCGGTACGGGACGCTGAAAAACTGGCCCGCGGCGCATCACCGCAAAAACAGGTTCGATCCAAACCGGAAAAGGATGCAGACACCAAGGCTTTGGAAAAACTGGTGTCGGAGGCAATCGGGCTGAAAGTGGAGATCAGCCACCAGGGTGATGGCAGCGGCGCCGTGCTCATCAGCTACGCGACGCTCGATCAGCTCGAGGACGTCTGCCGGCGCCTGCAGCGTTGATCAATGGCGGAAGTGCCTTATGCTGGTGAAGACCATTGCCAAGCCAGCCTCATCGGCCGCACGGATCACCTCATCATCGCGCATTGAGCCACCCGGTTGAATGACGGCGGTCGCACCTGCCTCAGCCGCCTGCAGAAGGCCATCGGCAAAGGGAAAGAACGCATCCGATGCGACCACAGAACCCCGGATGCTGGGTTCGGGCAGATTGGCCTCACGCGAGATGTCTTCATTCTTGCGCGCAGCAATGCGGGCCGAATCGACTCGCGACATCTGGCCGGCACCGATGCCGACCGTTGCGCCATTCTTTGCATAGACGATGGCGTTTGACTTCACATGCTTTGCGACACGGAATGCAAATCGCAGGTCAGCGAGTTCATTTTCCGTGGGCTGGCGCTTGGTGACGACCTTGAGTGCCATGTCGTCGATGGACATCGTGTCGCGTGTTTGGACCAGCAAGCCGCCGCCGACGGTTTTGACCGAAAAACCGCGGCCCATCATGGGCGACCCGTCGAGCAGCAGCAGGCGAAGGTTTTTTTTCCTAGAGATGACTGCTATAGCGCGGTCATCCGCCGACGGGGCGATGATGACTTCGGTAAAGAGTTCAGTGATCTCTTCAGCCGTTGTGGCGTCCAACGGTCTATTGAGGGCAATAATTCCGCCGAATGCACTGACAGGGTCGCAAGTCAAAGCCTTGCGGTAGGCCGCAACCAGAGTTTCCCCGATCGCAACGCCGCAGGGATTGGCGTGCTTTACGATCACGCAGGCTGCCGTGTCTGCCATTTCGAATTCAGCAAGGCATTCGAGCGCCGCGTCAGTATCATTGATGTTATTGTAGGATAATTCCTTGCCCTGAACTTGACGCGCCGCCGCGATGCCGGCTCGCTTTCCTGGAGACACATAGAACGCAGCGGCTTGGTGCGGGTTCTCGCCATAGCGAAGGCTCTGCAGCCTGGTTCCACCCGTTGCAAAGAATGTACCGAAGGGCTGGGCTGACTGCGTGCTGAACCACTGGCTGATCGCCGCATCATAGCTTGCAGTCCGCGCGAAGGCCTTTGCCGCGAGGTCTCGGCGGGTTTCAGCGGTAGTCTGGCGGCTGCCGGCCTCAAGTTCCGTGATCACCAGTTCGTAATCGGCCGGATCGACCAGGACCGTCACGAAGCCGTGGTTCTTGGCACCGGCACGTATCATCGCGGGGCCGCCAATATCGATGTTCTCGATCATATCCTCCCATGAAGCGGCACGCGCCACCGCCGCTTCGAATGGATAGAGATTGACCACCAACAGACCGATCGGTGCGATACCATGCGCATTCATGGCAGCCAGATGTCCCGCATCAGACAGGACGCCAAGAAGGCCGCCATGAATCATTGGATGCAGCGTCTTGACCCGCCCATCCATGATTTCGGGGAAACTCGTAACCGACGATACCTCCGTAACCGGAAGTCCTGCCTCGATGAGGCTTTTCGCCGTGCCACCCGTCGACAGGAGTTCGATTCCCAGTGAAACAAGCTTCTCTGCGAAAGGTACTAATCCCGTCTTGTCGGAAACAGAAAGGAGCGCGCGGCGTACAGCTTCGGTCATCGGGGTCCTCTGATGCTGTCGAGTTGCGGCCCCCATAGCACTTTCAGAGGCACGAACAAATCTCAGGCATGGCGGCGCATTGCCACCGCGAAAAATCCATCCATGCCCCTCTGACTGCCCAGGCTCATGAATGGCAGGGTCCTTACCCATCCCTCGGGGTGAAGTCCATCTTCTGGAACACCTGAAATGACCGCCGGAACAATTTCGAAATCGTGATGATTTGCAAGAAATTTCCGTACCTGTCCTTCGCCTTCCTCAGTCTCCAGTGAACAGGTGCAATAAACAAGTATTCCACCTGGCCTCACCAGATTAGCCGCCTTGTTCAACATTTGCCGCTGCAGGCCGCTGAGTTCACGGATCTGCTTTGGCCCCTTCAGATAAGGGAGTTCCGGATGACGGCGTATTGTACCGGTGGCTGAGCATGGCGCGTCGAGCAGCACCACATCCCATTCGCCCGGAAGTTCGGCTGATAGGACGTCCGCCACCCGAACCTCCGCTGTCAGTCCGGTTCGCGCAAGATTGTCGTGAAGCCGGCGCAGTCGGGGCTCAGAGATATCGACAGCCGTCACATGCGCACCAAGTGCTGAAAGCTGCAGTGTTTTTCCGCCGGGGGCCGCACAGAGATCAAGTACAGTCTTTCCCTGAACATCACCCAGCAGCCTTACCGGAATCGTTGCTGCTGCGTCCTGAACCCACCAGACGCCTTGCCTGAACCCCGGAAGATCTGGAACGGGGACATGATCGGCGTCAACCCGGATCTGTCCGTTTGGCAGAACTGTTCCTTCCAATAGATTCGCCCAGGTGGATTGGTTGTCCTTGAAGGACAGATCAAGGGTGGGCTTCTCTGCATGGGCCTGGGCAATACGGTTCGCGGTGTCGACACCATATGTCTTGCACCATCTGTCCCAAAGCCAGGATGGTGTGTTCAACCGGGCGGCATCCACCTCATCCGGAAGGCTTTTGCCGCTAGCGGACAATTTGCGCAGCACGGCGTTGATAAGGCCCGAGAAATGCAGCGCATTTCGGTCGCCCTTCGCTACCCGAACCGAAAGATCGATGACCGCATGGGGTGCCATGCCCAGAAACAGAAGTTGCGACGTGCCCAGTGCCAGAATATCGCTGGCAGGCCCGGATTTGCGGGGCAGGGGGCTCGTTAGCATCCGCGCCAACAGGGCCTCGATCTCGCCCTTGTGGCGGAAGGTGGTGAGCAAGAGCGTGAGAAGAAAGGCCCGGTCCCGCGGCTCGAGAACTGCCGCACGGGCGCTACCATTCACCGCATCCTCAATGGTGATTTTCCGATCGAGGCATGCCCTGAAGAGCTCCACGGCGAGGCGGCGAACCTCTAGACCTTGAGCCTGCTGTTGGCTGGCACTCACCCCCATGGACCGGGTGCCTGGGAAGGCTGATCCCACGGCCCATCGCCGCGGCTGACGGTTCCTGTCTCCTTCGCCATGCGCTGCAAAGCCTCAATACGGTTGCGCGGATTGGGGTGGGTTGAAAACAGACCATCCATGCGTTGTCCGGAGAGCGGGTTGATGATGAACAGCGGCGCGGACGCCGGATTAGCCTCCGCCGTTGGATTCTCAATTCGTTTGGCCATGCCGGAAATCTTCGCAAGGGCCGAGGCGAGCGCCAGCGGTTGACCGGAAATCTCCGCACCGCCACGGTCTGCGCCGTACTCACGTGTACGGCTGATCGCCATCTGCACCAGCATCGCGGCGATGGGTGCCAGGAAAATCATCAGGATAGTGCCGATCGCACCCATCGGATTGTCACGGCCGCGATTCCCACTGAACAACATGCCAAAATTCGCGAGCATGGAAATGGCGCCAGCGATAGTGGCCGTCATTGTCATCACCAATGTGTCGCGGTGCTTGATATGGGCAAGTTCATGCGCCATCACGCCTGCAACCTCATCCCGGTCAAGGAGTTTCAGAAGGCCCGTTGTGGCAGCCACCGCAGCGTTTTGCGGATTGCGGCCGGTGGCAAAAGCATTTGGTTGCGGATTGTCCATGATGAAGACTTTTGGCATCGGAAGCCCGGCATTGCGTGCCAGTTCTTCGATGAGGCCGTAGAATTCAGGGGAATCCTGACGGTCGATCTGGCGTGCGCCATGCATGCGCAGCACCATCTTGTCGGCGTTCCAGTAGGCGAAGAGATTCATACCTGCCGCCATGAAGAAGGCGATCAGCATGCCCTGCTGGCGGCCCAGCAGATAGCCTGCCGCCAGAAACAGTCCCATCAGGGCGGCCATCAGCAATCCCGTCCGCATCGTGTTCATCCGGCAAACTCCTCCTTGCCAAGTCATTGCCCGTGCCTTCATATGATAGCAATGGAAACCGTCAACAAGAGCAAGCTACTCCCGCCCGAGGCGCAGCGTGCGCTCGCGGAGGCCGAGCAGCGCCGCAAATCGCAGACAGCACCTGCGCTGCCGAGGGAGGTAAACGGCCGGGCAGGGCCGGAGCCCACCCGCTTCGGTGATTGGGAAACCAAGGGTCTCACCAGCGATTTCTGATCAGTTGAAGCCGAGGCGCTGCCGGATCTCCCGCGCTGTCACCCCATCCTCACGAAGGTCGCGCAACGCGGTGCTGCGAAGGCTCTTGGAGAGCTTTTGACCTTTTTCGTCCAGAACCAGATCATGGTGGATATAGTTGGGTGTGTGCAGTCCGAGCAAGCGCTGCAGGAGCATGTGGAGCGGTGTCGCGGCTTCGATGTCCTTGCCACGCACCACATGGCTGACACCCTGGATCGCATCGTCGGTCACTACCGCGATATGATAGCTGGAACCCACCCGGCGCTTCGCAATTACCGTATCTCCCCAAATGGCCGCCGCAGTATCGCCCATCAAGTCCATGTTCACACGCCAGCCGTGGACAATCCCCTGCGACACACGCCGCGTGGCTTCCGCTCGAGACAGGCTTCTGCATGTTCCGCCATAATGCGGTTGGCCGTCAGGATCGTACGTGGCAAGTGCGCTGGCCGCCGCCTGCTTCCGGGAACAGAAACAGGGATATATGGCTCCCATATCCCATAGCCTCGCGAGGTTGGTGTCATAGTCACGGAAATGCTTGCTCTGGATCCGCACCGGCTCCTCCCATCGAAGCCCGATCCATGTGAGATCCTCGAAAATTGCCGAGATGAATTCAGGCCGGCACCGGCTTTCATCGGTGTCCTCGATGCGGAGAAGAAGCCGGCCACCGCATGCCGCTGCCATACGGGCATTGAGCAAGGCTGAATAAGCATGGCCGAGGTGAAGCAGGCCATTGGGGCTTGGAGCGAAACGGAACACGGGGCGGCTCATATCATTGCTCTTGCGGGTAATTGGCCGAAACGTCAAACAGGCGTGGTGAAGCGGCTTCAGAACAAGCAGGATCTTAAAGACGCGGTGGCCTGGCTGGTTCAGACCGAACCGCGCTTTGGGCCCGTCGTCCTCCGGCATGGCTTGCCATCGCTTCGCCACAGTGAGCCGGGGCTGAAGAGCCTGCTGCGCATCGTCACGGATCAACTCATCTCCCTGAAGGCCGGAGAGGCGATCTGGAACCGCCTGTCGCTACGGCTCGGCAGTCTGACTCCGGATGAGGTTCTGGCCTGCCCCGAAAGCGAACTCCGCTCTCTGGGTCTTTCGGGCGTGAAGGCCCTAAGCTTCCATGCGGCCGCCCGCGCTTTTCAAGCTGGAATCTTTCGGCAAGACGGTGTGTCAGGGCTGAGCGAACAGGAGTTGTTCCGGCGGTTGACGGACATTCCCGGGGTCGGGCCATGGACCGCCAATCTCTATCTCATGATGGTGCATCGGGCCGCCGATGTCTGGCCCGCAGGAGATATTGCATTGCAGCATGCCGCGCGACAGCTGTTTGACCTTGCCCAACGGCCAACTGCCAGAGAACTTACCTGGCTTGCCGAGCCGTGGCGGCCCTGCCGCAGCACGGCGGCACTTCTTCTGTGGAGTCATTACCGGGATCTGAAACAATTGCCACAGGGCTGAAATGGGCCTTCACAGGATTGCCACACAAGATATAGTAAGAATCAAGGGATTTGAGCCTGAGAGGTGTGCTTGCAATTCGCACCGGTTGCGCCGGAAGCCTGCCCTGCCTTGGTTCTCAACGCGGACTTCCGCCCGTTGAGCTACTACCCTTTGTCTCTGTGGAGCTGGCAGGACACCATCAAGGCAGTCTTTCTCGACCGGGTAAACATTGTATCGGAATACGACAAGGTGGTGCGAAGCCCCACGTTCGAATTCCGCTTGCCGAGTGTCGTCTCGCTCAAATCCTATGTGAAGCCGTCACGGACACCAGCCTTCACGCGCTTCAATGTGTTTCTCCGTGACCGGTTCACTTGCCAGTATTGCGGAGGCCATGATGACCTGACCTTCGATCACGTCGTCCCGCGGTCGAAGGGTGGCCAGACCACCTGGGAAAACGTGGTGGCCGCGTGTTCACCCTGCAATCTGCTCAAGGGCAGTTACCTGCCGCAGCAGGCCAGAATGTTTCCGGCGCAGAAGCCGATCCGGCCGTCTGTCGCCCAACTGCATCGCAACGGGCGTTTCTTCCCTCCCAACTATCTGCACGACAGCTGGCAGGACTATCTCTACTGGGATACTGAGCTCGATCCCTGACGCCGCAGGCCCGCTAGCGCTACAAGCGCAAGCGCCAGCGAAATTACCGCATTCCATCCCGCAAGCGACAGGCCGAGAATCCGGATTGCCGGTGTATCGCAGAGAACGACAGGAGCGGAGAGATCGGGCAGACCGCCTGAGAAGCCGGCCTGGGCCGAGCAGGTGGAAGGTCCTGGCCACCACTTCCACTCGACGCCTGAGTGGTAAACTCCGAAAACCATGCTGCCCAGCCACAGGGCTGCCAGCAGTACAAGGCCTGCCTGTGCCAGGCTCCGTTGAGAGGGTGCAATCAGCATCACGGTCAGTGCAAGCGGTACGCCCGCGTAATAAGCCCATCGCTGCTTGAGGCAGAGTTCGCAGGGTGCGTAACCGAGATACTCGAAGATCCATGCACCCACGATGGTTGCCAGCGAAACCGAGAAAATGAGGAGCGCAGCACGTTGCGGTGTCAATTGGTTCAGCATGATGTGATGCTTCCGGCAATTCCTGTGTACTTGATGATGATGTAAAGCGCGATCAGCAAGACCGCTGCAAGGGCCGCGAGGAGGCCCAGCCGCTTTTCGATGAAGTGACGGATCGGTTCTCCGTAACGCCTCAATGCCCATGCCAGCGCGAAGAAGCGTGCGCCGCGGGCAATGATGCAGGACAAGACGAAGAAACCAAGGCTGACCTGTGCTACCCCCGCAAGGATGGTGACAACCTTGATCGGCGGCAGATGCGAGAGGCCCGATGTCACCAGCAGGAGCATGAGCGTGTCTTCGCCAGTGCACTGGCGGAGGTGCTCGAAGTCATCGAGCTTGCCGTAGAATGCCAGTATCGGCCTGGCTACTGCTTCGAAAGCGAACAGGCCGATGAAATAGCCGGCGATGCCTCCCAGCGTTGAGGCCACCGTCGCCACCAGCGCGAAACGATAGGCGTTATTGGGCCTTGCAAGTGCCATCGGAAGGAACAGCACATCCGCCGGAACAAGAAAGAATGAGCTTTCGATGAAGGCGATGACGGCCAGCCATGCCTCCGCCGTCTTGCGGGCAGCCAGCGCCAAGGTCCAGTCGTAGAGACGTTTCAGCATGTGTTTCAATCCGTATCGGGGCGGGCGTTGCGCAGCTTCTTGGTTTGTGCACGCTTGGACTTGGACTCGAGACGCCGTGTCTTGGAGGCGCGGGTCGGCTTGGTGGCGATCCGTCGCTTTGGCCGGTGTGCCGCTTTGCGAAGAATGTCGATGAGTTTTTGCAGCGCGATCTCGCGGTTTCGCTCTTGCGAACGGGTCTCCTGTGCCGTGATGACGAGAATGCCTTCCTGCGTCAGTTGCCGACCGGCGAGGGCAGGCAGCCTTGACTTGAGATCCTCTGGCAGAAAGGCCTGTGTCACATCGAAGCGCAGTTCGGCCGCAGTTGAAACCTTGTTGACGTTCTGGCCTCCTGGCCCGGAAGCCCGGGTGAAGCTCCACAGGATATCATCTTCCTCAATGCTCAGGGAATCGGTGATCCGGATCATGAGGGTTGTTCTCCCCCTTTACGGTTGACGGCGCAAGAGAGGGCAATTATGCGGTTTCAGCTTGCCTCTGTGGCGGAATGGTAGACGCGGCAGACTCAAAATCTGTTGCTCGCAAGGGCGTGGGGGTTCGAGTCCCTCCAGGGGCACCAATCGGCCATGCGGTGCTGCCGCAGATTGGACCGATTCCTGTGGTGACAGAGAGGCTTGGCTTTACTTTCATGTCCGGGGATTGTCCAAGCTTGCCGATTTTCCAACGCATTATCGTAACGGCGCTGCTTGTGGTTTGCAGCATTCAACCGGCATCCGCCGCTGGCCCGTCGGTTCTGTTTGATCCGGCGACCCAGGAGGTCCTGTCGCAGGACCGCGCCGGTGAGCCTTGGTATCCTGCCTCCCTCACCAAGCTGATGACGGCTTACGTGGTGTTTCAGAAACTCAAGTCCGGCGAATTGAAGCTGGACCAGAAAATCCCCGTCTCCGAGCTTGCCCACGCCCAGCCGCCCAGCAAGATCGGCGTGCCGGTCGGCCAATCGGTGAGCGTTGATTTCGCCGTCCAGGCACTTCTGGTGTATTCGGCCAATGACATGGCCTTCGTGCTTGCCGAGGCTTCCTCCGGGACTGTCGGCAACTTCTCTGACGAGATGAACGCGCAGGCTGCGAGGCTCGGCATGACCGGCAGCAACTTCGTGAATCCCAACGGATTGTTTGACCACCGCCATGTCAGTACCGCGCGCGACATTGCCCTTCTTGCCTCTGCCCTGCTCCGTGAATTTCCTGAATATGGGCATTACTTCGCCCAGGAGTTCCTCATGGTCGGCAAGCGGCGGCTTGCCAACCGCAATGCCCTGCTCCGCCAGATGCCCGAAGCAGATGGAATGAAAACTGGCTTCGTCTGCAACTCTGGCTTCAATCTCGCCGCCACGGCCACACGGGATGGCCGACAGCTTGGTGCCGTCATTTTTGGCGCCAACAGCGGCAAACACCGTGCCGACCTTGCTGAAATGCTTCTGATCGATGGCTTCTCCCGCCCATCCGCTTCCCATCCCAAGATCGGATCCATACCGAATGTGAAGACCGGATCGATTGTTCCCACGGACATGACGAAGGTGGTCTGCAAGCAGAAACCCCTCGCCATTGCAAAATCAAAGGATTTGGGAGGATGGGGTATCTCGTTCGGAAACTACCAGTCCTCCCTTAACGCGGACATGGCGTTGCGCGGCCGCATGCTGAGCATATCCGGGATGGACCTCGATGGGACCCCAGGCATCGTCCGGCTGCCCGAAAACCGCGGGTTCGCGGCCGCGGTCTGGAACCTCAATGAGCAGGATAGCGAGGCCGCCTGCGAGCGCTACAAGGCGGAAAATGCTCCTTGTGAGGTCATTTCCCCTGAAACCTTTGCCAGGATCGCGGCCCTCGTTCCTGATCCCGCACCACCTGCCGCCGCCTCTGCCGCCAAAGGCTCGGATGGTGTAAAGGCCAAGAAACCGGATTCCCGGAAAAAGAAAAAGCAGAAGCAGAAGAACTGACCATCATGATGAATCGTTCGGGACTGGGAATTGCCTGTGCGCTGGGGGCTGCCGCGCTTTACGGGCTCGTTCCGAACTTCGTGCGCGCCGCCTACAACAATGGTATCCCGCCGATCGAGAGCATTCTGTTCCGGACATTCGTGATCGCCAGTGTCTTTCCGGTTATTGCAGTTGCCCAGGGCGAGAAGTTGATCATTCCGCGGGCCGCTGTGCCAAGCTTCATCGGGCAGGCGGTTGCAACGCTTTTCGTCTCCGTGGCCTATCTTGCCTCGGTGCAATTCATCCCGGTGGGGCTTGCCGTCATCATCTTCTTTCTTTTCCCCGTTCTCATCATGGTTCTGGCGCCACTGGTTGAAGGGCGGAACCCAGGTATCCTCCGTATACTGATTGCTGTTATGGCCTTCTGTGGGCTGGCAATTGCCGTCGGACCAAGCTTCGACAAGCTCGATATTCGCGGCATATTGCTGGCCGCAGCAGGTTCGGCGGGCGCTGCGCTGCAGTTCTTTTCCGGCCGCTCGATTTCCCGCTACATGGCGCCCAGCGTATTCGGAAGTCTTGTCCACATTGTCATCCTGCCGCCGATTTTCCTTATCGCGCTTTATGCGGGTTCAGGGACGCTCAATATGTTGCCGGGCGGCCCTGCAACGAGCATCGGCTTGTTCTTTGTCTCAGGCCTGGCAGCACTCTATGTCGTCGCCTACATGATCCAGATGTTGTCGCTGCGGTTTGCACCGGCCTCTACCGTGGCACCCTTCTACAATCTGGAGCCGGTTGTGGCGACGGCGGTTGCCGCGGTCATCCTCGATGAGCGCATGCATATGAACCAATATGCCGGAGGCGGACTTGTTCTTGCCGCTCTCGTTGCATCGAGCCTCATCGGAAGGTGGAAGAAATAGCTGATGGCACATGCTCCCATTCCCGTTGCGATCCTTACCGGCTTCCTCGGCGCCGGAAAGACCACGCTCCTGAATTTTCTGCTGAAGGACCCTTTCCTGTCCGACGCGGCGGTGATCATAAATGAATTCGGTGACGTCGGGATCGATCATCTCCTTGTCGAGCGGGCCGACGAGAATGTCATCGAATTGGCGTCAGGTTGCTTGTGCTGCACCATCCGCGGCGATCTGATCGACACCATCCATGATCTGCTGGCAAGGCGGGGTCGGGGCGAAATCAAGCCGTTCAACCGTATCGTCATCGAGACGACAGGGCTTGCCGATCCCGCGCCCGTTCTGCATGCCGTTATGAGTGAGCCCGGCCTCCTCAAGGCCTGCCGCCTCGAGGGTGTCATCACCGTGGTCGATGCGTTCAATGGCATGGCAACGCTCGACGCCCACCCTGAAGCCGTCAAGCAGATCGCAGTGGCAGACCGCATCGTGCTGACCAAGGTGGATCTTCTGGTGGGCCGCCAGGGTGAGGAAACGCTGTTTGCCATTATCGGCCGCCTGCGGAAGCTCAATCCGGCCGCCCGCCTGTTGACGACCCATCGGGGCGAGGCAACGGCCGAGCGGTTGTTCACTATGAGCCTTTTTGACCCCAGGACCAAGACTGCCGATGTTCAGGGCTGGCTTGCCGCCGAGGCCTATCAGACCGGTGAAAAGCGGGCCCGGCGCCACCATCGCCATCATCACGGTCATGATCATGGCCATGACCATGATCACCATGACGTGTCGCGCCACGACGAACACATCCGCTCCTTCAGCTTCAGCGAGGCCAATTCCATCAGTCCGCAGGG
>JBIIGF010000359.1:0-3377 GCA_044236665.1 Aestuariivirga sp.
GCCATGCATTCCGGCTGATCTCCCGTTTCGCCGGCGCGGACACGCGATGTGAAACCGAATCCGTGGTGAACTGCCATGGTGATGGGTTCCTTGCGAAGGGAACCGATCGGGTTCCATCCGCTTGCCGGATGTCATGGAAGGAGGACGAAGTTTCCCACATGCTGCTTGCGCAGGAACGCGCGCTGGGCGTCGGCGATTTTCTCAAGGGGGAATACGCCCGCCAGCAGCGGCCTGATCTCGCCTCTCTCGATATAGGATACGAGATTTGGAAACACCGGCTCATCCCAGGCCGTGCATCCGAACAGGGTCAGGTCCTTGAGATAAACGTCCCGCAGGTCGAGGCTCACGATCGGACCGCCAATGGCTCCAGAGGAAACATACCTTCCACCCCGGCGCAGGAGGCGTGGCATGTCGCTGAACTGGGGGCCTGCAACATTGTCGACGACCAGGTCGATGCTGTTCTCGCCCAGCAGGCGCACCGCATCCTCCTCGCGCGCCAGCACGGTTTCGCAGCCCAACGCGCGCACCGCGTCCAGCTTCTCCCTGCTGGTGATGGCGAACACCCGGGCTCCCCTGCGCCGTGCAAGCTGGATGGCCGCCGAGCCCACGCCACCCGAAGCGCCGGTTACCAGCACACGTTCGCCGGCCATAAGATTCGCGCGGTGCAGCATGTTTTCCGCCGAACCATAAGCGCAGGGAATGGTGGCGAGTTCGGCATCGCTCCAGCCGCAGTTGACGGGAAAGACCTCGGTGGCCGGTACTTTCACGAACTCTGCAAAGGCGCCATCGAAGTCAGACGCCATCCAGATGTTTTCGAAGCTTTCGAAGCCCTGCGGCCGCATGCAGGCGCGCACCAGGACGCGTTGTCCGATCAGGTGATCGTGCCTGCCATCATGGACGCTGACCACGGTGCCGCAGCAGTCGGTTCCCTGGATGAAGGGAAAGGGCGTCGGCTTGTCCCAGCCGCCATCCGCCCTGGCGCGCGCCTCGTTTTCCGCGGCGGCTGCTGCCGTTTCAGTGCTGGTGGTCACGCTCGATGAATACCAGCCAAGCCGGGTGTTGATTTCGGTATTGTTGACACCGGCGGCCAGCACCTTGATGAGCACCTCGCCCGGCCCCGGCACGGGAACCGGCACATCCCGGTAGACGAGCTTGTCGTAGCCGCCGTTTCCGGTTGTGACGACAGCTTTCATGGTTGCCGTGCCGCCGGTGATGTCGAACCGGTCTTTCATTGTTCAGCCTACGGAAGGGTGGATTGCGCTTTCTGGCAGCCTGACCGGGAAGCGCTCCCTGATCACAGCATCGATCTCACGCGGAACATGCCGCGGGTAATGTGTCTTCAGGATGTCATCAAGCTGGCGGCGGGCGCGGTCAAGCACCAGAGGCCGACCCTTTTCATACCATTCCTTGGGTGAACTCCTGTCGCCAACGGCGGGATAGAGATATTCCTTCTGCATTCGCGCCAGCGTCTGCTGGCTTCCGAGGAAATGGTTCGGGCCGCCGAGGCATGTCTCGCGGATGGCCTCGACGGAGAGCGCGTCCTCGCTCACGTCGATGCCGCGCACCGTGCGTTGCGTGGCGCCGATGATGTCGTTGTCGATCACCAGCTGTTCCATGCTGAAGCCGAGCAGGCTCGCGACCATGCCCGCGGATTCGTAGAGAAGATTGGCGCCGGCGTTGGCAACAAGAGCATGGTTGTAGGCTTTTTCGTAGCCCGACTGGATGTCGGGAAGCTTCGAGTCGGTCATGCCGGATGGAACGCCGGATGTGAGGTCATAGGAGTGGATGATCTGGGCTGCCGCAGCAGAGAGCAGCGCTTGCTCCGGACTTCCACCCGACATGGCGCCGGTGCGGAGATCGGAAACGAAGCAGAACGGTCCCATGATGGCAGGCGCACCCTTCCGGACGGCATTCACATAGACGAGCCCTGCCAGACATTCGGCGATCTCCTGTACGAGAGAACCGGCAATCGCCGCTGGCGATGTGGCGCCGGCCTGTCCGGCGGAAACCAGAAACACCGGCATGCCGGCGCGGACCGCAACCTCAAGGCAGCGGCAGGCTTCCGGCGCGAAGCGCAGAGGCGGCACAACAAAGCAATTCGACTGGCTGACGAAGGGCCGGGCCCGCCATTTCGCTTCGGAACCTGCGATGAGATGCAGCATCTCCAGCGACGCCGCCATGAACTCCGGTTCACCCCAGCTTGTGCCAACATGCTTCGATGTGCCCATCACGGCTGCGTAGCAGGTATTGAAGTCCATCTCGAACGGCACGGTCAGGTCACGGCAAACGACCGAGCGCTGATAGAAGTGGACGTGTTCAAGCGCATCGACGGTTCGCGCGATGTCGTAGAGATCGGTGACGGTCGATTCGCGGTATTCGCCGGTCTTGTAATCGACCATGTTGACGGCTGCTCCTGCCGTTCCGAAATGCACCTTGCGTCCCCAGGGCTCGAGATCGTGGCGTGGGTCCTGTCCGTGAAGGACGAAGTGCCGCCCGGCCGTGGCGATGACGTCTTCCACCAGGGCGCGGGGAAAGGTGATGCGGCCATTCTCCTGCAGCACCGCGCCGTGAGCGGTGAGCAGTTCAACGCCGCTTGGCGGGGCATCTGACAATCCGATATCCTCGAGCACGGCCAGTGCAGCCTGGTGGATGCGCGTGACGTCGGGTTCACCCAGCGGCAGATAGCGGCCCCCATCCATGCCGGGCCAGACCGGCCGCATCTCTGGCGGAAGTCCCGCTGCCCGTGCAGCGGTGCGGGCCTCGCGTCCAAGACGGCGTATGGTTGACATGCACGAACCTCCCCAACGTTCTCTGACCGTCATGGATAGCGCGATCCGCAGGACTTCGGAAGTGCTCTGCCCGCCTTGCGGGTGGCCGCCGCCATGGGTAGTTCCAAGCGGAAACCTGCCCTGAAAACTCAGGCCTTCCGAATGCCATTCCTTGGTGCCGCACGAATGTCCTTGCCGCAACCGGCGGGCTCAATAGACTGGAACACGGCACCTCGCATGTTCTGCAAGGTCGAAGCAGTTCCTAACCCTCCAAGCATACAATGGCCCGAATGACCGCAATGCCTGCCATCATCGATGATCTCTCACGGCCTTTTCCAGAGGCGGCGACCGGCACCTGCTGGGACCTCTTGTCGGATGGTGTGATGGGCGGTGTGTCCTCAGGACGCATGACGTCCGAGGTGGTGGACGGGCGTAAGGCGATCCGGATGCAAGGGACCGTGAGCCTTGAGAACAATGGGGGCTTTCTTCAGATCGCCCTCGATCTGGCCTCCGGCGGTGGCGTTGTCGATGCCTCGGCGTTTCGTGGTATCGCGGTCGATGTTTACGGCGACGGGGAAACCTATGGCCTTCATCTCCGCACGCCGGATC
>JBIIGF010000360.1:0-3370 GCA_044236665.1 Aestuariivirga sp.
CGTTCTCATAGCGGAAGGCGGGCGAGCGCGTGGTCTTGAAGCTGAACAGACGGTCGGTCCAGTGATGGACGCTCAGCACTTCTTCCTCGTACAACGCACTCATTGCGGGCTCCGGCTCGGCAGGTGGGATTTTGTTTGTGTGCAAACAAAAAATATGGAAGCATCCCCTTACTGTCAACAAACAAGACGCAGTTGCGATATCGCGACGCAAAACATGCCATGGACGAACCAGCCGGAAAGATCCGCTGTGATGCCTGCCCCGTGCTCTGCTACATCCGCGATGGGATGCTGGGCGCCTGCGACCGGTACGCCAACCGCGGCGGCGTGCTGACCCGCGTCGACCCCCATGTCCTGCTGGAGCGGACGGTGACATCCGGGGGGGACGTCGTACCCTTCCTGCCCGCCGCCCGCGAGTGGGATGGCCGCATGGTGCGCGAGGCGTCCACCTTCGTCACCGCCATCGGGGCGGGCACCACCTACCCCGACTACAAGCCGGCACCTTTCATCGTCGCCTCCGAGGTTGACGGCGTGGACATGGTCACCGTCGTGACCGAAGGCATCTTCAGCTATTGCGGCCTCAAGGTGAAAATCGACACCGACCGGCACCTTGGTGCCGAATGCGCGCCGGTGCGGGTTGAGGGCGAACAGATCGGCCATGTGACCACCGCCGAATACGGCTCCCAGATGCTGTCGCTGGGCGGGGTGCGGCATCTGACGGGCGGCACCAAGAAAGAGGGCCGCGTCACCTGTGAAAGCATGCTGGCGCTGGCCAATTGCCAACCGGTGGAGGTGCGCGTCGATGGCGGCGCCACGCTCGTCATCGAGGCAGGGAAGGCTCCCATCATCAATGGGGTGACGGAAGAGCGCATGCGAGTCGGCTGCGGGTCCGCCACCATCGGCATGTTCGCAAAGCAGTGGATGGGGCTGGTGGATGAGGTCGTGGTGGTGGACGATCACATCACCGGCGTGCTCTCCGAGCACCAGGCGGGAAAGTTCCTGGGCGTCCGGGAGACCGGCATCAGGATGAAGGGCCACCGCTCCACGCCGGGGCGCTATTTCAAGGTGGCGCATCCCGGCACCGGCTGGGGCGGCACGGACCTGACCGATCCCCTCGCCATCCTGAAGCCGTTCGACCCGAAGGAAGCCTGGCCGGGCCTGCGCCTGCTGATGGTGTCCACCACCGGCGAACATTTTGCTTACTATGAACTTGATGACGCGCTGATGCCCGCAGCGAAGGACCTTCCGCCCGCATTGATGCAGTCGGTGGCGCGCATCCAGGAGAACTGTGAGCCGGCACTGTCCACCGTGCTGTTCATGGGTGGCGCGGGCGGCTCTCTGCGCGCTGGTGTCACCGAGAACCCGGTGCGCCTCACCCGCTCGGTGAAGGACGCCGTCACCCGTGTCACGGCGGGAGGCGCACCCTGCTATGTGTGGCCCGGCGGCGGCATCACCTACATGGTGGATGTGACCTTGCTTCCCGGCAATGCCTTCGGCGCGGTTCCCACCCCTGCCCTCGTCGCGCCCATCGAGTTCACCATGACGAAACGCGCCTATGAGGAACTCGGCGGACACATGGACCATCTCCGCAGCCTCGAAGAGGTGGTGCGCGACGCGGGAAAGAAGCGTATTCCTGCCGGATGACATGAAGGTCCGCGCAGCACCCGCCGCAGGGCCGCTTTTGAGAGATGATGCGATGCTGACTGCCATTTCCGGACTGATGGATCAGGTGAGAAGCCGTTTCGCCCATGTGGATGCCTGCCCCTTCGAGGGGCCGCGTGTGTTCTTCGAGAATGCGGGCGGGGCCCTGACGCTCAAATCCGTTGCCGAAACCTCGGGCCGCTATGCCGCCTATCCAGACAACCAGGGCCGCGACAACCCGGCCTCCAAAGCGCTGATGGCGGCGATTGCCACAGGCAAGGACGACATGCGCCTGTTCCTCAACGCAGCCGCGGGCCAGGTGTTCGTGGGCGAAAGCGGAACGGAGGTTCTGTTCCGCCTCATTCGCACCGCGGCCCTGGGTGCGGCACCCGATGGCCTCATGCTGTCCACCACGCTCGAGCACCCGGCCTCACGCAGCGCGATGAGCCGCTGGGCAGAGGTGACAGGCCGCAGGCATGTACTGGTGCCGCATGACAATGCAACCGGCAACGTGAGCGTCGAGGCCTACCGCCAGCACCTCACGCCTGAACTGCGGGTGGCCAGCATCATCCACACCTCGCCCGTTACCGGCATGGCGGTGGATGTGGGCGCGATTGCCGCCGCGATCCGTGAGGCTTCACCCCACTGCTTCATCATCGTCGACGGCATCCAGCACGCCAGCCACGGCGCGGTGGACATCGCAGCGCTCGGCATCGATGGCTATGCAATCTCACCCTACAAGGTGTTCTCCCGCCATGGCTATGGCGTGGGCTGGGCGTCGGACCGCCTGACCGCCTGCACGAAGGAAACCGTCATCGGCGGCCCCGCCACAAGCTGGGAGATGGGAACCCGCGACGCGGGAAGCTATGCGACCTTCTCGGATGTGGTGGATTACCTCGTGTGGCTGGGCGCGCAGTTCACGCCAGAGGCTGACCGCCGCACGCAGCTTGAAGCTGCGGCGCAGGCCATTCACCAGCACGAGCAGATGCTGGCGGAGAAGATGATGGCGGGCAGTGGCAATCTGCGCGGGCTCAAGGATGTTCCAGGCGTTCAGGTCATCGGCGGGGCCGGCAACAGCAGCCGGGAAGGCGTTGTCTCCTTCGCGCTGGCCGGGCAGCAGAGCGAAGCGGTCGTCGCGCATCTGAACAGGCGCGGCGTACGCACCCACACCCGCAAGGCCGATCACTACAGCGGCAATGTGCTGGATCCGCTGGGACTTGCCGATTGCGTGCGCGTGTCCTTCAGCCATTACAACACCGAACAGGACGTGGCGCAGTTCCTCACCGCATTGAATGAATTCGTGGAGCAGACAACATGATCGACTTTGCCATCACCGATACGCACGTCCACCTTCTCGACCACGCGAAGTTCAAGTACAGCTGGGCCGCCGGCGCACCGAAGCTGAACCGTGACTGGTCGCTCGCCGATCTCACCGAACGTGCAAGGCCTTACGAGATTGAGAACATCGTCTTCGCCGAGGTCGATGTCGACATGCCCCAGCACATTGAGGAGGCGGAATGGGTGCAGTCGCTGGCCATGGGCGACAAGCGCCTCAAGGGCTGCATCGCGTCGCTTCCACTCGAGCGCGGCGCTGCGGTCGAGCCCGAGATGGAGCGGCTCTCGAAGATTCCCGTGGTGCGCGGCATCCGCCGCATCACCCAGTACCAGCCCGACCCCGACTATGTGCTGAAGCCCGATTTCGTGGCAGGCGTAAGGCTCTTGCCGCGCTACG
>JBIIGF010000361.1:0-3362 GCA_044236665.1 Aestuariivirga sp.
CCCTTGACGCTTTGGTTCATGGAACTTGTCACATCCAGTGCCAGCACAAGTTCCAGAGGGCCGCCACTGCTGCGCTGAACCGTTGACGCGGAACTGACCGGTGCTTCATTGTAGCCGATCATCCCCATCAGCAGCATCGGCACGCTTCCCGAGAGTTCCACCACCACGGCACTGGCCTCTTCATCGAGCGCCACGGATGTGCTGGTCACCGACACGAGGCCCTGTGGCGGAGCGTTCTGCTTTAGATAGGCTTCCGCCACCTCCTGCAGTTTGCTTTCCTCGGTTGCGGCATCGGCGGCGGCGGCAATGGCCGCACCATCGGCCGCAGCCTGCAGCGCGGCCTGGGCGGAATAGAGCCGCGCGCCGTCGACCGCGACCCCGGCAAAGCCCATGAGCCCAGCAAGAGACAGGGCGAACACAGCAGCGAAGGCGCCGGAACTGTCAGACAAGAAACGGCGGAGGACAGACATGGAGAAATCCCATATATACACTTATAAGTAGCATATATCTCCACATTTAACAAAGTCCTGACTTCCGGGCGGAGGCCCCTCCCCCCCGCTCCGCAGATGCGCTAAAGCTGGCTGATCGTGACGAAATGACCCCCAGGATATGGCCGTGATCCCTGAACTGCCCCAACGGAAAGAAACTGCCCGCGAATGGTTCGAAGAGCTGCGCGACCGGATTTGCGCCGCACTCGAGGACATCGAGGCCGGCACCCGCTTCGAGCGCAAGCCATGGGAGCGCAAGGATGGGGGCGGCGGCGTCATGTCCATGCTGCACGGTAAGGTGTTCGAGAAGGCTGGGGTGCATACTTCAACCGTACATGGTGAGTTCTCGCCCGAGTTCCGTAGGCAAATCCCCGGCGCGGAGGAAGATCCGCGCTTCTGGGCTTCCGGCATCTCGCTCATCATCCATCCGGTGAACCCCTTCGTCCCCGCCGTCCATATGAACACCCGATTCATTGTCACGACCAAGACCTGGTTCGGCGGCGGCGCGGACCTGACGCCCGTGCTGGACCGGCGGCGCACCCAGGAGGATCCCGACACGGTGGACTTCCACGCCGCCATGCAGGCCGCCTGCGACGCCCATGCCGTGGCCGACTATCCTCGCTTCAAGGCATGGTGCGATGAGTATTTCTTCCTGCCCCACCGCAACGAGCCGCGCGGCATCGGCGGCATTTTCTACGACCACTTCAATTCAGGTGATTGGGATAAGGACTTTGCCTTCACGAAGGATGTGGGCCTCGCCTTTCTTGGCATCTACCCAAAACTGGTCAGGCGGAACATGCAGACGCCATGGACAGAGGCCGACCGCGAGGAACAACTGGTCCGCCGCGGCCGCTATGTGGAATACAATTTGCTTTATGACCGCGGAACGATTTTCGGCCTCAAGACCGGTGGCAATGTGGAATCGATCCTCTCCTCCATGCCGCCCATCGTGAAGTGGCCCTGACAAGGAAGACTCAGAGCATGGACCTCCGGAACGGCTTCGACCTCAAGCGTTACATCCGCACGATCCCGGATTATCCCAAGCCCGGCATCATGTTCCGCGACATCACCACGCTGCTCTCCAACCTGCATGGCTTCCGGGCCGCAGTGGATGAACTGGCCTGGCCCTTCCTCAAGGGCGAGATCGACTATGTGGCGGGGATCGAGGCGCGCGGCTTTATCCTGGGCGGTGCGGTTGCGCATAACCTTGGCCGCGGCTTCATTCCCATCCGCAAGAAGGGCAAATTGCCCGCGCAGGTCATCGGACAGGACTATGCGCTCGAATATGGCGTGGACACCATCGAGATCCATGCCGACGCCATCCAGAAAGGCGACCGCATCCTGCTGATCGACGATCTGATCGCCACCGGCGGCACGGCAGGCGCGGCGATCGACCTCATCCGGAAGTCGGGTGGCGAAGTCGTGTCGGCCGCCTTTGTGATCGACCTGCCGGAACTGGGCGGTGCCGCGAAGCTCAAGGCCAAGGGCGTGAAAGTGCACACGCTGGTGAGTTTCGAGGGGCACTGATCCGCGTCCTCTCCGTGTCTCATCATGCCCGGACTTGATCCGGGCATCGCCTCCGGTAACCGCCGAAGGGATTGCCGGGTCACGCCCGCTTTGGCGTCAGCACCTTGCCGTCAAAGCAGAACACCAGATCGCCCGCCTGGTTGAAGCCTTCATTGTGGGAAAAGACGAGGCCCCATTCGGGCCGTGACTTCAGTTCGCGCTTGTCCGTGACGGTGCAGCGATAGCGGATCGTATCGCCCGCGAAGACCGGCTTCAGCCAGCGCAGGTTGGTGAATCCGGGCGAAGGCCCCAGCAGCGCGGGCGCGCGGCCCGCCGCACGCAGCTTTGCTTCCGCCGCCTGATTGGTGGCGACGTAACGCTTCATCCAGGCGGACGCCGTGTGCCAACCCGATGCCGACAACCTGCCGAGCGGCCCCTTGAGCCCGCCCTCTTCACTGAGGTGGAAGGGCTGCGGATCATATTTCCGGGCGAAGGCGATGATCGCTTCCTTCGTGAAGTGGTGTTCGCCGAGATCGACCACCATCCCCACCTCTGTTTCCTCGAGATAAAGCCCGATCATGGGTTGCGCACTCCCATGAACTGCACGCCGGTGATCTCCACCTTCAACTCGCCTGCGGTATTCAGAAGCTCAAACTTCATTTTCAGAATGCCCATCTCCGGGCGCTTGACCGAAACGCGGCGCGAAAGAACGGTGGCGCGGCCGGTGAGTGTTTCGCCCGCCAACACTGGCTTCAGCCATTTCGCTTCCTCCATGCCGCTCGACGCCATGGCAGCGGATTTGTTGGCGTAGGCATCCACCGCGAGGCGGATCAGAATGGCGCTCGCCTGCCAGCCCGATGCGGCAACGCCACCCAGCACGGAATTATTGGCGGTCTCCTCGTCGAGGTGAAAGGACTGCGGGTCCCATTCGCGGGCATAATCCCACACCTCCTCCTTTGTCAGGTGATAGGTGCCAAAAGGAATGACCATCCCCTCCGGGAAATCCTCGTAGTGAAGCAGGTCTGACAATGCCGCCTCCTCTCTATCCCGTCATCCCGGCGAAGGCCGGGATCCCGCTTTGCCAGCCAGTCGCTGGATGCCTGCCTTCGCTGGCATGACGGGCTTTATCTGCAACTTAAGTATTGAACCGGAAGTGCATCACGTCGCCATCCTTGACGACATAGTCCTTGCCTTCCAGCCGGAACTTGCCCGCCTCGCGAGCGCCCGCTTCGCCGTTATTGGCCACATAGTCGTCATAGGCTATGGTTTCGGCGCGAATATAGCCCTTCTCGAAATCGGTATGGATTACGCCCGCCGCACCCGGCCCCTTGGTGCCCTTGGTGATGGTCCAGGCGCGTGCCTCCTTCG
>JBIIGF010000362.1:0-3336 GCA_044236665.1 Aestuariivirga sp.
GCAGGAAGGTGCGGACGGCAGCTACAGCTATAGCGCAATGGCGCCCAGCGGTGCCATCCAGTCACAGGCCGCAACGGCAGGCGGACGCCCCGTGACCTATGTGAGCTGGTTTGACGCCGCGCGCTTTGCCAACTGGATGTCAAACGGCCAGCCCAGCGGCCGTCAGACGGCGCGAACCACCGAAAATGGCGCCTATGACCTGACCCACCGCAACGCGCGCATGGGCATCGCGCCGCGTCGCAACGCCATAAATCCCAACACGCGGAAGCGGCCACTCTATTACATCCCCAGCGAGAACGAGTGGTACAAGGCCGCCTATTTCGACCCCGATCTGAACGGCGGCGATGGCGGCTATACGCTCTACGCCACGAACAGCAACACCGCCCCGGGAAATCAGGCCGGCAGTGCGCCGAACCAGGCGAACTATGTGGCCCAGGGCCTGTTCGCCATGACGCAGCAACTCAGCCTCGACCTTGGACAGAACTATCTGACGGACGTAGGCACATTTACCGGAACGCCCGGCCCATTCGGCACCTACGACATGAACGGCAGCGTCTGGGAATTGACGGATATGGATGGCAGCGCCAGCATGATCCGCACCATCCGGGGTGGCGGCTGGACTTCCTATTACAGCTACCTGCGCTCGGACTACAGGCTTGGAAACTCCACGACCGCGGCAAGCTCCAATGTGGGCTTCCGGCTGGCAGCCAGCGGCAATCACGCGTCCTCGATCACCTATGCGTTGCTTCCCGTGGGAGCACCCGGCAACAAAGCCGACAAGAGCGGTTACGGTGCCGTCAGCAAGCGCTTCTGGATCGGCAAGTACGAAGTGACCATCGCGCAATACTGCGCATTCCTCAATGCCGTGGCGGCGGAAGATGCTTATGGCCTTTACGATGCAGCAATGGCTGGCGTTCTGAACAGCGCCGGCATAACCCGCACGGGCAGCAGTGGCAGCTATAGCTACGCACCCATGGACAATGCCGGCGACAGCGCCCAGCGCCCCATCACCTTCGTGAACTGGTTCGATGTTGCGCGCTTTGCGAATTGGATGGCGAATGGCCAGCCAACCGGACCACAGGGCCCCGCCACCACGGAGAACGGCGCCTACAACCTGGCGGGTGCCACATCAGGCAAGGCGGTCCCCCGCAACCGTGTGAACCCGAACCGGGGCGGACAACCCACCTTCTTCATTCCCACCGAAGACCAGTGGTACAAGGCGGCCTACTACAGCCCGCGCCTCAACCGCAACAGGGGCGGCTACTACGCCTATGCCACATCAAGCAACACAGCACCGGGCAACCTGCCCGGCAGCAGTGCCAACATGGTCAACTACATCGACGACTACAACGGCACCTATTTCTACTCGGTCACCCAGCAGCGCTACATCGACCTCGAGCAGAACTATCTCTTCGATACCGGCACCTACACCGGCAGCCTGAGCCATTACGGCACCTTTGACCAGAGCGGTGGCGTCTATAACTGGAACGATCTGGACGGCAGGCCGTCAAGTTCACGCGGCCTGCGCGGCGGCTTCTTCTTCGCAGGCACTGCCTCGCTCCAAAGCGTCACCTTCGCTCATGTCTCGCCCGACCGCGAAGGGGCCGACACCGGCATCCGCCTCGCCGGCCCCGCAAGCAAATAAGCGGCAGAGGGGAAACCTCTGCCGCTCACGAGGTCAAGTTCTCATGTTCCGCCTTATGGGCAAGGCGGATAGGGAAGCTGGCCGCAGGGTTGACCAGCAGCGTCCACCGCAAGATCCCATGCGGTCGCACCGGCCACCGCGCCAGCCGCAACGCCAGCACCATACCAGCCATAATGGCCGCCCCAGCCGTAATAGTCGTGGTGCCAGCCATCACCGCCGTAATAGCCGCCATGCCAGCCGCCGCCGTGATAGCCACCGCCACCACCACCGCCGCCGCCGAAGTGGTCAATGAACACAGCAGCGGGACCCTTGACGCCCTTGAGGCTGCCTTCAAGCACATCGACGTCGAAGGTCAGAGTGCCATCGGCCAGCTTCGGGTTCTTCAGCACGACCACGGCATCGGTCACGCCATCCTTCTCGCCACCAAGCACCGAAACGGTGGCATTCGGCGGATCATTTGTGAAGCTGTCCTTGCCCTCCCCCCAGCGGGAAATGAACAACTCCGTGGTCTCATGGCCAGCCGCCCGTACCGGACGGTCTGCGAAGACGATGACATTGCCGGACACGCCGGAAAGCTTGAGCTTGCCCTCTGCAAGCTCAGCACCTTGGGCATTGATCACCCCAAGTGACGGCACAGGTCCCTGTGCCATCGGGCGGCCGATGGTCTTTTGCAATGGCACATGCGGGTTGGCCGGTTCACCGGCACCAGCGATTGCGGCCGTCCACACGAGACTGGCGGCAACGAGCACAGGAAGGCGAAAGTTCATATCTGATCTCCTCTGGGTGTGCAGTGTCGGTAAATTGGCACAAATTGCAATAAGACTGCAACCCGCGGGACTTCACTTATCCGGCATCCGGATTTACTTGGGGGTGCCTTCAGTGGCGCGGTGGAGGGCTGAGAGTTCGTTGATCCGGTTCAACGGCGTTCGGCCACATTGAGGTGAAGGAGCGCAAACGGAACGGAGAACGCGTGAGGCCGTCAAAAGCGGAACGCATCCTTCCGGCATCGCCGTGGACGACGGCCACAGCTGACCATCATCCCGGCAGTCTGGACAAGCGGCGAGCAGCCTTGCCATGATAGGCCATGCGTCATGACCAGATCCTGCCGCGGCACCGGCCCTACCGGCACGGACAGGCCCTTTTCCAGATCGGCCTGCAGCCGATGTCCATGCCCTCGTGGCTGGAGACCGGGTCGGATCACAGCAGCTTCATGGCCGCCAAGCGCGCGAGACTTTCAGGATCGCCACCGCTCTACTACCGCAGCCTGGAACATTCCCTTGCGGCACAGCGGGAACTCCTCGACGCTGTGCTCGCCAACCTCACAACGTTCCACGCGGCGTCGTTCCAGCTGACCGATGACGTCCTGACAGATCTTATCGATGACAGTCACCACGAAGTGGCAGGACAAAGCCGTGAACCGCTTGAGCGACTCGGGAACACCCTTGAAGAGGACTTCGTGCTGTTCCTGAACGACGGCGGCAGGGACATTGTGGTTGCAGTCAGCAACGCCTACACCAGTTCCGGCAGGATCGTGTCCTGTGTGGGGCGCGACATGCATTTCGCACATGAGCCGGTGCCGGGCCTCAACGCCCAGCTCGGCGCCCGGATTGACCGGGTGATCGGCAACATTCAGCCGGAGAAGCCGGTCGTCCGCTTCAACTGGTTCATCACGCCGATTTCCGGCAGGCTGT
>JBIIGF010000363.1:0-3334 GCA_044236665.1 Aestuariivirga sp.
ATTGCGGGGCTTGCCGATTATCTCGCGTCAGAGAACATCGCGCTGGTGGTGGACGCCACTCACCCCTTCGCGGCGCAGATGTCGGCCCATGCCCATGCGGCGTGCGCCTTGAAAGAGGTTCCGCTTCTCCGCTTCGAGCGCCCCGCCTGGGACGCTGTTGCAGGCGACCGGTGGATGGAGGCCAAGGATATCGAAGGGGCGGTGAGCCTGCTGCCTGCGGGTGCGCGGGCGTTCGTCACCATTGGCCGCAAGGAGATTGCGCCGTTTTTCGCGCGCGCGGACCTCTCAGGCGTTGCCCGGATGATCGAAGCCCCGGCCTTGGCGGTGCCGCCCGGTTGGGAGGTTCGGTTGGAGCGGCCACCCTTCACGGTCGAATCGGAAGCCCGGCTTATGGCGGACCTCGGCATCACCCATCTGGTGACGAAGAATGCCGGAGGGGCATCCACAGACGCCAAATTGGTTGCGGCGCGACAATTGAACCTTCCGGTCATCATGGTCGGGCGCCCGGCCAAGCCTGAAAACCTTGCATTTTCCAGTCAATCCGACCTTGCCGCCGCGGTGCGCCGGGTGCTTTGTCCTTGACCTTGCACCCGGTTTCCGATCATTTTGAACCCCATACGGCGCCCCGGGGACTCAGTTGTCCCCAGGCGGCCAGCAAATTGCCGGCGGGGATGGCGAGTTTCCGGCCGCACGGTTCAGAAAGAGGACATCCGATGAAGAAAACATGCATTTCCTTCCTCCTCGGCGCGGCCGCGACGGTGGCCGTGGCAGGCGCCGCGAGCGCCGGCACGATGGACGATGTGCGGCAGAAGGGCTTCGTGCAGTGCGGCGTGAGCCAGGGGCTTCCCGGCTTCTCGATTCCGGATGACCAGAACAACTGGTCCGGCATGGATGTCGATTTCTGCCGCGCCGTTGCCGCCGCCGTGCTGGGCGATCCGCAGAAGGTGAAGTTCACGCCGCTCACCGCCAAGGAGCGGTTCACCGCGCTGCAGTCCGGCGAGATCGATGTTCTGTCGCGCAACACCACCTGGACGATGAGCCGCGACACGTCGCTCGGCCTCAAGTTCGCGGGCGTCATGTATTATGACGGCCAGGGCTTCATTATCGATGCGAAGAAGTTCCCGAATGTGAAGTCCGCGATGGACCTCGCCGGGGCCACCGTCTGCACCCAATCGGGCACCACGACCGAACTCAACCTCACCGACTTTTTCAAGTCCAACAAGCTCGACTACAAGCTGCTGACCTTCGAGAAGAACGAGGAGGCGCTGGCCGCCTATCAGGACGGCCGCTGCGATGCCTACTCCACCGACCAGTCCGGCCTGTATGCCCAGCGCCTGAAGATGACCGCGCCGGATGAGCATATGGTTCTGCCCGAGATCATCTCGAAGGAACCGCTCGGCCCGGTGGTGCGCCAGGGCGATGATGCCTGGTTCAACATCGTGAAGTGGACCTACTTCTCGCTCGTCAATGCCGAGGAGCTCGGCATCAATCAGGCCAATGTGGACGAGATGATCAAGACCTCGACCAATCCCGAAGTGAAGCGCCTCCTTGGCGTGGCAGATGCGGATGGCGTGGCGGCGGGCTTCGGCACCGGTCTCGGCCTCGACGAGGCCTGGGCGGCCAACGCCATCAAGGCGGTTGGCAACTATGGCGAAATCTTCGAGCGCAATGTCGGCGCCGCGTCGCCCCTCAAGATCGCGCGCGGCAAGAACGCGCTGTGGAAGGACGGCGGCCTGCAATACGCTCCGCCCGTCCGCTGATCAATCACCAATGCTTCGGAACCCGGCTTGCAAGAGCCGGGTTCTTTGTTTTTGTGGCAGGTGGCATCTGAGAGAAGAACCGACATTGCGGGATGACCGACCCATTGCATCGCCCCGGCTGCGGCGGGGCTTCGGGCTGGCATGTGCCGTGAAGGTGCGCGGATGATCTGGGACATAGCGTTCTGGCGCAATCCGCGTTTTCGCGCTGCCATGGTGCAAGCGGGGCTGCTGGCACTGGCCGTGTGGATCGTGTGGTCGGTGGCATCCAACACCTCTCAAAATCTGGCCGCCCGCAACATTGTCTCGGGCTGGGATTTTCTCTGGCGCGGCGCGGGCTTCGATGTCGTCTTCTCGATCATTCCCTATTCGAGCGACAACACCTATGCGCGCGCGCTGTTCGTCGGTTTTCTAAACACCCTGCTGGTGGCCGTTCTCGGCATTGTGTTTGCCACGTTGCTCGGCCTGTTGCTGGGCATGATGCGGCTGTCGAAGAACTGGATCGTCTCGCGCAGTGCGGAACTCTACATCGAGGTCATGCGCAATGTGCCGCTGCTGCTGCAGTTGTTCATCTGGTACAAGCTGGTCCTGAAGCCGCTGCCGGATGTGCGCAACGCGATCACGCTGGGCGGCGTCGGCGCGCTCTCCAACAAGGGCCTGACGCTTCCGGCCCCGCTGTTCGGCGAGGGCGCCTGGGTGGGGGCCGCCGGACTTGCTGCTGCGCTGGTGCTCTCCCTCTTGATCCGGCGCTGGGCCACGGCACGGCAGGCGAACACCGGCGAGGCCTTTCCGGCTGGCCTTGTCAGCCTCGGGCTCATCATCGGGTTGCCGCTCGCTGCTTTTGCCCTGGCAGGCTGGCCGCTGAGCTTCGATTACCCGGTAATCGGCACCTTCAATTTCAAGGGGGGCATGACGCTGGTGCCGGAGTTCATGGCGCTGCTCATCGGTCTGTCGACCTATACGGCGGCCTTCATCGGGGAAGCGGTGCGTGCCGGCATCCAGTCGGTGGGGCGGGGCCAGGGCGAGGCCGCACAGGCGCTGGGCCTCCAGCCAGCCGCCGCCATGCGCCTCGTCATCCTGCCGCAGGCGTTCCGCGTCATCATTCCGCCGATGACCAGCCAGTATCTGAACCTCACCAAGAACTCTTCGCTGGCGGTCGCCATCGCCTATCCCGATCTCGTGTCGACCGGCGGCACCACGCTGAACCAGACGGGGCAGGCCATCGAGGTGGTGGTGATCTGGATGGCGGTTTATCTCGGGCTCAGCCTCGCCACTGCCGCTTTCATGAACTGGTTCAATGCCCGCTACCGGCTGGTGGAGCGATGAGCGCATGACCAAGCCCGGCTTTGTGAGAGAGACCGATGCGCCGCTGCTGCCGCCGCCCGTGAACAGCGCGGGGCTTCGCGGCTGGCTGCGGCAGAACCTGTTTGCCTCTGCCGGCAACAGCCTGTTGACGGTTGTCATGGCGGCCCTGCTGACGCTGATCGCCTGGCAGATCATCGACTGGGCGCTGCTGCGCGCCGTCTGGACGGGCGAAGACCGGACGGCCTGCGCGGTGGAAGGGGCAGGGGCCTGCT
>JBIIGF010000364.1:0-3333 GCA_044236665.1 Aestuariivirga sp.
CATCGTGCCGCGCTACCGCTATGACCAGCTGATGCGCCTCGGCTGGAAGGTGTTCCTGCCGATTTCGCTGTTCTGGGTGGCGCTGACCGCCGGCGTGCTCGTCACATTCGGATGGGCGCCATGAGTCTTGCCGCACTGACGGGCGCGCTGATCTTCCTCGGGCTCGGCCTTGCCGAGCTGGCGGTGGTCAACCGCGCCATCTATCCAGCCTTCCGCTGGCGCTATGAGGCCGCCAAGCTCACGCAGAGCCAGGGCCTCAAGCCCTCGACCCTCATGGCGCTGGTCACGTTCCAGAGCCTCGTCCTGATGCCGATTGCCGGGTTCCTGCTCGGCGCGCGCATGAATTCCATGTCCGGGTGAACCAAGATGAGAGTTGCACAAGCCGCCCGCTCGCTGTTCCTGAAGGAGTTCGTATCGGCCACCTTCATGGCCATGCGTTACTTCTTCGCGCCCAAGGCGACGATCAACTATCCCAATGAAAAAGGCCCCGTGTCACCGCGCTTCCGCGGCGAACACGCGCTCCGCCGCTATCCGAGCGGGGAAGAGCGCTGCATCGCCTGCAAGCTGTGCGAAGCCGTGTGCCCGGCGCTGGCCATCACGATCGAGGCGGGCCCCCGCCGCAATGACGGCACGCGCCGCACCACCCGCTACGACATCGACATGGTGAAGTGCATCTACTGCGGCTTCTGCCAGGAAGCATGCCCGGTCGATGCCATCGTGCTCGGGCCCAATTTTGAATTCGCCACCGAAACCCGCGAAGAACTGCTGTTCGACAAGCAGAAGCTTCTGGACAACGGTGACCGCTGGGAACGCGAGATCGCGCGCAACATCGCGATCGACGCGCCCTACCGCTGAAGGAGCAAACATGGTCGCCGCATTGTTCTTCTATCTCTTCTCGGCCATCGCGGTTGCCTCCGCGGTGATGGTCATCACGGCCCGCAACCCCGTGCACTCAGTATTGTTCCTCATCCTCTGCTTCTTCAATGCAGCGGGGCTTTTCGTGCTGCTGGGGGCGGAGTTCCTCGGCATGATGCTGGTCGTCGTCTATGTCGGCGCGGTGGCGGTGCTGTTCCTGTTCGTCGTCATGATGCTCGATGTGGACTTCGTGCAGCTGCGCGAGGGGATGCTCAACTACCTGCCGGTTGGCATGGTGATCGGCCTCATCGTGCTGGTGGAACTGGCGTTGGTGGCGGGCAGCTGGGTCATCAACCCGGCCAGCGTCAAGGCGCTGGGCGCGCCGACGCCCACTGACATTCCCAACACCGAAGCGCTTGGCCGCATCCTCTACACGGACTTCATCTTCTACTTCCAGACGGCCGGCCTCGTGCTGCTCGTCGCCATGGTGGGCGCCATCGTGCTGACGCTGCGCCACAAGGAAGGTGTCAAGCGCCAGAACATCTCGGACCAGGTGGCCCGCTCCCCCGCCACCGCCATCGAGGTCGTCAAGGTCAAGCCGGGGCAGGGGATCTGAGCCATGGAAATCGGCCTCGCGCATTATCTCACGGTCGCCGCCATCCTCTTCACGGTGGGCATCTTCGGTATCTTCCTGAACCGCAAGAACGTGATCGTCATCCTGATGTCGGTGGAGTTGATCCTGCTCGCCGTCAACATCAACCTCGTTGCCTTCTCGAGCTTCCTCGGCGATCTCGTGGGCCAGGTCTTCGCGCTGCTGGTGCTCACCGTCGCGGCGGGCGAGGCGGCCATCGGGCTTGCCATTCTCGTCACCTATTTCCGCAACCGCGGCTCCATCGCGGTTGAAGACATCAATCTCATGAAGGGCTGACGGGAACCATGCACACCGTCTTAACCGCCATCGTCTTCCTGCCGCTCCTCGGCGCGCTCATCGCCGGGCTGTTCGGCACCAAGGTCTTCAAGGGCCTTGGCCGCGATGCCGACGTCTACGGCGAACATGCGCATGCGCATGACGGCCACCATCATGGTGACGGCGGCCACCACGGCCATGACGATCATGGCCACCATGGCCATTATGATGGCCCCAAGTGGCCGATGTACCTCACCACGCTGCTGCTCTGTGTCGGCGCGGTTCTTTCCTGGTATGTCTTCATCGGCTTCCTGCATGAGCCGCGCCTCGAGAAGGTGACGCTGTTCAGCTGGATCAACTCCGGCGCATTGTCGGTCAACTGGATGATCCGCGTCGATACGCTGACGGCTGTCATGCTGGTGGTGGTCAACACGGTGTCGGCGCTGGTTCACATCTATTCGCTTGGCTACATGAGCCACGACGAGCACCAGCCGCGCTTCTTCGCCTATCTCTCGCTCTTCACCTTCGCCATGCTCATGCTGGTCACGGCCGACAACCTCGTCCAGATGTTCTTCGGCTGGGAAGGCGTGGGGCTTGCCTCCTACCTGCTCATCGGCTTCTGGTACACGCGCGACAGCGCCAATGCCGCCTCGATGAAGGCCTTCATCGTGAACCGGGTCGGTGACTTCGGCTTCGCGCTCGGCATCTTCGGCTGCTTCGTCATCTTCCAGACGGTGGACTTCGACACGATCTTCGCCGCAGCGCCCGGCATGGCAGGCAAGCCCATGCAGTTCCTCTCCTGGGAGGTCGATACGCTGACGGTGCTTTGCCTGCTGCTGTTCATGGGCGCCATGGGCAAGTCGGCGCAGTTCCTGCTGCACACCTGGCTGCCGGACGCGATGGAAGGACCGACGCCGGTCTCGGCCCTCATCCACGCCGCCACCATGGTGACGGCGGGCGTGTTCATGGTCGCCAGGCTGTCGCCGATGTTCGAACTGGCGCCTTATGCCAAGGACTTCGTCGTCATCATTGGCGCCATCACCGCGATCTTCGCGGCCACCGTCGGCCTCGTGCAGAACGACATCAAGCGAGTCATCGCCTATTCGACCTGTTCGCAGCTTGGCTACATGTTCGTGGCGCTGGGTGTGGGCGCCTATGGCGTGGGCGTGTTCCACCTGTTCACCCATGCCTTCTTCAAGGCCCTGCTGTTCCTGGGCTCGGGCTCGGTCATCCACGCCATGTCGGGCGAGCAGGACATGCGCAAGATGGGCGGCCTCGCGCCGCTGATCCGCATCACCTTCGTGATGATGGTCATCGGCAACCTCGCGCTGACCGGCTTCCCCTTCACGGCGGGCTATTACTCGAAGGACGCGATCATCGAAAGCGCCTTCGCGGCGGGCTCGGGATTTGCCTTCTGGCTTCTGGTGATCGCCGCCTTCTGCACCTCCTTCTATTCATGGCGGCTTGCCTTCATGACCTTCAACGGCGCACCGCGCGCCGACAAGAAGACCATGGAGCATGTGCATGAGAGCCCCAATGTGATGCTGATCCCGCTCTATGTGCTGGCGGTC
>JBIIGF010000365.1:0-3326 GCA_044236665.1 Aestuariivirga sp.
GTCGACCCGGACATCATTCGCGGCGGCATAGGTGTTCAGAACCGACGGGATGTCATTCTTCGCGTGGCCCGCCGCAAAAAGCATGCCGGGAACGGCCAGCACGCGGGTCACCCCTTGCGCCTTCAGGCTGTCGAGGCCGGTGCGGATGATCGGGGTGGCGAATTCGAGATAACCGTATTCCACCGGATGCTGCGGCATGCGGGCCTTGAGGTGCTCGGCCAGCACGGCGAATTCCCTCACCGCATCCTTGTCGCGGCTGCCGTGGCCGCACAGCATCACACCCAGTTTTTCCGCCATCGTCCTGCCTTCCATGCCGAGCGCGCCCCCGGGGCGAGGCCCGGTCCGGAAGGCAGCTCCGGTCTTGGCCCCGCGTTTGGGTCGGCCGCACCGGAATATGCTTTCAGTCCCGTCTCAGGGGACGCTGCGAGGACTGCCTTGTAGCCCCGGCGGGCAAGCGTCACAAGCCTGTTTGCGGCAGGCTAGAACTCGATCCCGGCCTGGGCCTTGACGCCGGAGCGGAAGGGGTGCTTCACCTGCTCCATCTCGGTCACGAGATCGGCAATCTCGATCAGCTCGTCCTTGGCGTTGCGGCCGGTCACGATCACGTGCTTGCCGGCGGGCTTGGATTTCAGAACCTCCAGCACCTCCTCGAGCGGCAGGTAGTCGTAGCGCAGCACGATGTTCAGTTCATCGAGCAGCACCATCTTGTAGTCCGGGTCGGCGATCATTTTCTTGGCCTCTTCCCAGGCGGCGCGGGAATGCGCGATGTCGCGCTCGCGGTCCTGGGTTTCCCAGGTGAAGCCCTCGCCCATCGCCTTGATGGTGACGAGGTCGGGGAAGTTCTCCAGCACCGTGCGCTCGCCGGTGGACCAAGCGCCCTTCACGAACTGGATGACGCCCGACTTCATGCCATGGCCCACGCAGCGGAACACCATGCCGAAGGCGGCGGTGGATTTCCCCTTGCCCTTGCCGGTGTGGACGATCAGCAATCCTTTCTCGATGGTCTTGCCGGCCATGATCTTGTCGCGGGCGGCCTTCTTCTTCGCCATCTTTTCATGGTGGCGGGCATTGTCGTGGTCGGGTGCGTCTTCGGTCATCTGGCAAGCTCCTCGAGGAGATGATGGGCGGAATTGAGCCGGGGTGTCCAGAGGCCCCGCGCGGCAGCCTCGCGGAAGCGTTCGGCAATGTCGCGCAGCGCCGCCGGATTGTTGGCACGGATGAAGGCCTGCGTCTCGTCATCGGCGATGAAGGCATCGAAGGCGAGGTCGAAATGATGGCTGCGGACAGCGCCGGTGGTGGCGGCAAAGGCGAACATGTAGTCCACCGTGGCAGCGATCTCGAAGGCACCCTTGTAGCCGTGGCGCTTCACGCCATCGATCCATTTGGGATTGACGACGCGGGAGCGCATGACCCGGCCCACCTCCTCTTCGAGCGTGCGGATCACCGGGCGCTCGGGCCGCGAATGGTCATTGTGATAGACGCGCGGCCGGGTGCCGGAGGCCTGTTCCACCGCCGCCGTCATGCCGCCTTCGAACTGATAGTAATCATCGGAATCGAGCAGGTCATGCTCGCGGTTGTCCTGGTTGTGCACCACCGCTTCGATCCGTCTGAGGCGCGCGGTGAAGGCCTGTTCGTCATTGATGCCGTCCGCCTTCGCGCCATAGGCGTAGGCGCCCCAGGTAACGTAGGCAGCGGCGAGGTCGGCGCGTTCGGTCCAGATCTTCTCATCGATCAGCGCCTGCAGCCCAGCGCCATAGGCCCCGGGTTTCGAGCCGAAGATGCGGTGGCCCGCCATCAGCCAGGCGGCCGCTTCGGCGATGCCCGCAGACGACAGGGTCTGCGCCTCGGCACGCATGCGCTGGGCGAGAGGGTTGTCGTCGTCATCCTCATCGAGGGCGCCCACCGCGCGGATCGCCTTGTCGAGAAGCTCGATCTGCGCGGGGAAGGCGTCGCGGAAGAAGCCAGAGATCCGCAACGTGACATCCACCCGTGGGCGGCCGAGCCTGGCGAGCGGAATGATTTCAAAGCCGGTGACGCGCCAGCTCGCGGGCTCCCACACAGGCTTTGCCCCGATGAGCGCCAGCGCCTGTGCGATGTCATCTCCGCCGGTGCGCATGTTGGAGGTGCCCCAGGCCGAGAGGCCCAGTGCTTGCGGATAGCGGCCCGTATCCTGGAAATGGCGGAGCAGCAGGTCTTCCGCCGATTTCTGGCCGAGCGTCCATGCGGTGGGGGTTGGCACCGTGCGATTGTCGAGCGAATAGAAATTGCGCCCGGTCGGCAGCACATCGAGCCGCCCGCGCGTTGGCGCGCCGGAGGAGCCGGGCGGCACGAAGCGGCCGGAAAGACCCCTGAGCAGGTTGGCGATTTCGCCCTTGCCGCAGGCGCGGAGCGCGGGGCGGATGCGGGTGTCGATTTCGGCCAGAACCTGCGCCGTGTTGGTGAAGGTGGCGGGTGGCACTGCGCCGGAGAGGAGTGCCGTGGCATAGAGTTCGAGCCGTTCCACCGTATCGCCGGTGCCGCGCCAGGGATCGGATGAAAGCGCTGCGAGCGTGTCTGGCTTGGTGCCCGCCCAAGGCTCTCCCATCTCGCAGGTCAGCGGGTCAAAGGTGAAGCCGAAATCCAGCGCAAGCGCGCGGATCAGTGATTGATCGCTGCCTTCACCCAGCCCGCGCGGCACGCGGGTGAGGGCCACGAGAAGGTCGGTCTCGAGGCGGCCCTCGGGCGAGGTGCCGAGAATATGGAGGCCATCGCGGATCTGCGCTTCCTTGAGGTCGCAGAGATAGGAATCGAGGCGCTGCAGGTCATCATCCGCGTCTCCGGTAAATCCGGCATCGAGATCGAGGCGGCTCGCCGCCGTCAGGTCGAGGATGTCCTTGCGGAGCGTATCCCGCCGCCGAGCGTCCAGCCCCGAGGCGAGGTAATACTCATCGACGAGGGCTTCGAGGTCTTTGAGCGGGCCATAGGTTTCGGCGCGTGTCAGCGGCGGGGTGAGGTGGTCGATGATGACGGCCCCGGTGCGGCGCTTGGCCTGCGTGCCTTCGCCCGGATCATTGACGATGAAAGGATAAAGCTGCGGCAGCGGTCCCAATGCGATCTCCGGCAGGCAGTCCGGCGACAAGGCATTGGCCTTGCCCGGCAGCCATTCGAGATTGCCATGCTTGCCGTTGTGGATCACCGCATGGGCACCGAAGTGATGGCGGAGCCAGATGTAGAAAGCGAGGTAACCATGGGGCGGCAGCAGTGCCGGATCATGGTAGGTCGACTTGGGGTCGATGTTGTAACCCCGTGCCGGCTGAATGGCGACGGCGGCATTCCCGTAGATCCTG